>CAYMGZ010000035.1:0-13195 GCA_964390095.1 uncultured Lachnospiraceae bacterium
TTGACAAGTTCACTGTTATTCTTTTTACTTTCCACAATTACATCTGGGAATAACTGATCCATAAACTTTTTCCAAAATGTATAACCTGCCCTGCCTTCTTTATCCTCGATCCACAAATACATTTTTTCTTGCAATTTACATGCCCTCTTTCAATTTACAGTACAACGATAGAATTGTAACACTGGAAAATTGATTCGTCAATCTCTTTCTTACGCATCAATGTCGTGGTCGTGGCGGTGCTTGGCGTTTTGCTTGGTTTCCTCTCCGGCATCCTGATGCCCGGCATCATTTTCTCGAAATGCCGTTACATCCGCTGGTTTTATATCGCGGATGTAACGGCATTTTTACTTCTTACTGCTTTTTTGTAACGATTCCTGTTTTTGCTTCCCTAAACCGTTCCCTGCTATTCCTTCCCTATTCCTTCCCTGTTTCTTCCCCGCGCTCCACAACAACAACCTGGATTCCTTTTTCATCGAAGGCTTTCAGATCTTTCTCCGCTGCTTCCCAATCTGTGACCAGCACATCTAACTTCTCTGCAGGACATATGCTCACAACGGAGTCGAATCCGATTTTTCCGGTCGGATACAGCCCGATTACCTGCTTTGCACTGCCAATCAATGCCCCCCAGAATTCAATTGCGCCCGTCCGCTGGATGGACAGCCCAAAATCCGCTGAGACAGCCGCCGAGGTGAGGAAACATTTGTCAAAACGCAGCCTCCGGATCGTCTCAATGGCGATTGCGTCATAGCAATGGCCCTTCTGATCCATTTCACCGCCCAGTATGATCACGGAGACATAATCCCGCTGTCTTAGCTCCTCCGCTATCACAATGGAGTTTGTCACCACCCGCAATTTTAAATTTTCCGGCAGCTTCTGCGCCATTAGATAACCGATTGTTGCCGATGGCAGGTAAACCACATCGTTATTTTCCAACATGGAAAGCGCGTGCATGGCGATTGCCATATAATTTTCCTTGATCTCTGCCATGTCGCGCTCCGTTGCCTTGGGCGGACGGCCTGCCGCAACCTGCCGCAGTGGGAGTGCCCCGCCGTGCGTGCGTTTGAGCAGCCCGCTTTCCTCCAAAATCCTCAGATCCCTTTTTGCTGTTTCATAGCCGACACTGAATTTCTCTTGAATTTCACCGACGGACACACTCCCGTTCTCTGCCAGCAAATCAAGAATTGCCCGATGCCTTTCTTCCATAAACATGAATAGATTTCTCCTTTCCCTGGTTTACGTGTTTCCATACACGCGATATCTTTACTGATTGGAACGGATTGGTGTCGGACAGGTTGATCAGGTCTGCCTGACAATGGTAAATGGTATAAACCGTGCACCGTTATGATGCCATTGTATAACTCTTATTACCGTTTGTCAACCTATTTTTTATATTTTCGGTTATATTCGTTATTAATAGTTAATCCATGATCCTCGTTGGGGGTAGGATTATATATTCCCACAATGTTCCCCCTCCCGTTTATGCCCACTTTAGTCAAAGCTCATAAGTCAAATAATCCGTCCATTTTACTGTACCATCCTCCTTTATTTCAATTACTTCTATCCCATTTCCTGCAAATTCAAACCAAATTCTTTCCTCCTGTCTTGTCCTGTACCAGGCCGTCAAGGTTCCTCCATTTTTCCTGCGGAACCACGCCCCCAATGGCAAGGTTAGACAAGCCCCCCAGGCATCTGGCCCTTCTTCCCTGACACCCAAATCACAATGCTCTTTCTCAAACCATTTTCCCTTAAAAAATAACTTATTCCCCGAAATCGTCAGATAGCTCGGCAAGTCATCCACATAATAACCACTTTTTACTACGCTGTTCGGAAGAATCAAAGGTTTCGTACAATCCCTGAGACTTTTTTTCAACTTTTCTTCCAAATCAGAATCCGAATCCGATAATTTATTATCATCTTCCAAAGGCATAAACCGCCCAAATAATATTTCCGCTCCGTTTTTTCCGATTTCCAGCATACTTAGGCTTCTATGATTATTCAAGTATTTCATCAAAACCCCGATTTCATAGTATAAAATATGTTCGTATCTTTTTAAATCTTCCATCAATTCCACATGCATAAATGGTTCTTTCCGCGTTTTCAAGAGATCTGCCACATGTTCCCTTTTCTGTTCCCAATATTCAATATAGGAAGCCCTTCCATCCTCACTATAGATATTTGCATACTTTGTCTTCCACTCCGGGAATTGTGAAAAAAACTCTTCGTCCCTTTGGCTAACTACAATATACAGAAACTTCTTCAAATTTTGGTTCCCCACCATCAACTGGCTGACCTCATACATACATGGCGCTGATTTCAAGTAAGCATCACTTATAATAGAAACAACAAAATCATGCTCCGTGACACTGTCCATAAACTTTGTGAAATCATCCGTAAACAATACATCCCTTGTATAGCGGGATACTTGCAGGATTTTTTTGTATTCACTATTACGGATCGATTGTTCCAGCATATCCGCAAGATCACTGTCCACACTGCAATAAGAAAGAAAAACCCGATATTTACCCTGATCCATCCTCACACCTCCCCCTTTTGCAAAGAAGCCAGTCCAGACAAGCACACGTCCCATCCAAACTGGCTTCCTTTGCATCACTGCCCGGAACGGCCAAAAAACAATATCCCACCAATGGCACGCCCCACAACATTTACATCATTTCACCCGAATCCAATCACCACATATCACAGATTTTATCTACTGTTCCACACACCCACAGAATGAAAACTCAAAACTCATATCCTCATTCTTAATCCGGTACTCCTCATGTGTCCACGACCCCCAGCTGTCATCCCCGCCGACACCCATCTGCCGATAGGCCGCGCGGATCACCGTATGGTGCACCGGAGGCAGCTCGTAAGTATGCTCCGCGTTCTCTAACTCAAACGGCGTGTACGGCAGCGCTGAAAATTCCATCGGAACCGGGGCACTAAATTTCAGCCCCACACCCTTCTCATCCGTCACGCTTGCCCAGCGCACACCCGTGTGGTTCCCGCATTCCTGCGGTTTTACGTAACCTGCCATATTCTCCGCAACCGTATTGGAATAAATTCCCAATTTTGCACCGAGCGTCCGGTCCGCATAGGTTTCCTCCGGCCCGTTGCCGTACCAGGTCAGGCGGTCAAAATCCGCAGGGACCTTCATCATCACACCGAATTCCGGCAGCTCCGGCAATCCTTCCATATGCCGGTAATCAAGCTGCACCTTCACCGCGCCGTCCGCCGTTACCGTGTAGGTCATCGCAAGCTTCGCCTCCGGCATATTCGGAAGTTCGTACTCATACCTAAGGATGGCGGCTTTCCTTGTACTGTAATTCCCGAATTTCACGATCTTCGCGTACTGGCTTGCCAGTTTCCATATTCCCGCGCGCGCCGGCATCCCGTTGCCCCGGTCATTGTCGATCGGTGCGCGCCAGAAATTCGGGCGCAGCTGGCTGTCGATGAATTCCCTGCCCATATAGCGGTACGACGTGATCCCGCGCCCGCCGCGGTCAAACAGCACTTCGAAATGATCCCCGCGCACACCGAAATTATTCGTGCCATCGATCAGGACCAAACTGCCCGCCACGGCTTTTTCCTTTTGCTCCACTTTATAAACATACTCGCCGAATGCCACCTCATGGCCGGCCTTTGCCCACGCGGTATCCTCCTTCAAATGGAAAGATACGACGACCGCATACTCGCCCGGGGCTTTTTCCTTCTTTACCGGGAGCGCCACCGATGCTTCCGACTGCGGGGCAACCGCTGTCTCAAAACTGGTTTCATACATCGGCACGCCGTCTTTCTTTACCGAAACCCGCGCCTCAAATTCCGAAGTATCGGTAAACAGCGATTTATTTTTGATCAGCGCCTCACCGTCCCCTACCTTTACCACGATACTCTGGTAATTGTATTTGACGGTCTGCATTTTCGGCGAGTTGCTGCGGTCGGAATACACAATGCCGTTCGTGCAGAAATTGTAATCACACGGGCGGTCGCCAAAATCCCCGCCATACCCGTAATACTCCCTGCCATAGCGGTCTTTCGCAAGGATGGCCTGGTCGATGTAATCCCAGATGAACGCCCCCTGGAAACGAGGCTCGCGCTCGGTAAGCGCAATGTATTTGTCCATCGCGCCGCTCGAATTGCCCATCGCGTGGGAATACTCGCAGCAGATCATCGGTTTGTCCGGGTGCTCCTTTAAAATGTGCTCCTCGATGTACTGTGCGGACGGGTACATCCAGCTCTCGATGTCGCTCGTCGCCTCATAGCGCCTGTCATGCACAATCCCCTCGTAATGCACGAGGCGCGTCGGGTCGGCACTGCGGAAATATTCGGACATTTCAAAAATATCCTTCCCGCCGAACGACTCATTGCCGCACGACCAGAGCAGCACGCTTGGATGGTTGCGGTCGCGCATCAGCATGGATTTGGCGCGGTCAAGCACGGCGGCAAGCCACTCCGGCCGGTCGCCCGGCAATGCCGTCTCCACCGCCTTTTCCCAGTTCTGCCAGGTCGAATGCGTTTCCAGATTTGCCTCGTCGATCAGGTAGAGCCCATACTCGTCACACAGGCGGTAGAATTCCGTCTGGTTCGGGTAGTGCGAGGTGCGCACCGCGTTGATGTTGTTGCGCTTCATATTGACCACGTCGGCAAGCATTTCCCCGTAGGTCACGGCGCGCCCGTTCACATGGCTGAATTCGTGGCGGTCGGTGCCGTAGAAGACAATGCGTTTGCCATTGATCTGCATCAGCCCGTCCTTCAGTTCAAAGCGCCGGAAGCCGACCTTCTCCGAGACAACCTCGCAGACCTTGCCGTTTGTATCCTTCAGGCTGATGACCAAGGTATAAAGATATGGCTTCTCGGCGCTCCAAAGCTTTAAATCCTGCCCCGCAAGCCATCCTTTGACTTCCACCTTTGCCACCGGCTCGCCGTCCTCGCGCTTTGCCGCCTTCGCCGACACGGTAACACCGTCCTCCCCCCCTCCTGCCTTCGCGCCGGTTTTTCCTGCCCTGACCGCAAACTTTTCCACGGAGTGCAAGAATACCTTGCTTCCATCCGCCGCAAGAAGGGAAACCGAAAACGCAAGCTCCTCCGGTGCCTTTGCCGCTTCACCGCCCATAAACTCCATGCTAAGTTCCAGACCGCCCTGGCTAAAATCATCGCTCAACGGCGTGCGCACGCACAGATCCGCCATATGCACCTGCGGGCAGGCGTACAGGTATACTTCGCGGAAGATCCCGGAGAGCCGCCAATAATCCTGGTCTTCCAGCCAGGAAGCCGAGGAATATTTGTAAACCAGCACCGCCAGCTTGTTCTCCCCGCGTTTTAAGGCATCCGTCAGCTCAAATTCGGACGGTGTGAACGAATCCTCGCCGTAGCCGATGAACGTGCCGTTCAGCCACACCGCAAATGCCGCCTGCACGCCCTGAAACGATACCATCACGCGCTTTCCCGCAAAGGAGGACGGCACCGTGAAATATTTTACATAACTGCCAACCGGGTTGTCGTACTGCGGCACTTCGCCGTATGCAAGTTCCTCATGCCCGTCCCACGGATACTGGACATTCGCGTACTGCGGCGCGCAGTAGCCATTCATTTCCATATGCGATGGCACTGGGATGTCCGCCCAGCCCATGCAGTCAAAATCTTCCGCCTCAAAGCCCCGGATACGGTCACGGTCGCATTTTGCAAACGCAAATTTCCATAGCCCGTTTAAGGAAAGTACAAGTGATGATGTTTTCTCCCCCTCCTCCTTTGCCGAGGCATAAAAGCGGTGGTCGGAATGCGCCGCCCTGCGGTTCACCGCAAAAACCTCCGGGTCTTTTAACCATTTGTAGTTAAATTCTTTTGCTGTTTTCATTTACCTTCTCCCCTTCCTGACCACAGCAGTATATCAAAAACCTCTATTTCGCGCCCTTCCCATAACTTTCTGATACACGTACCGGTCAATATATAATTTTCCAACGCATTTTTAATTCTGTCAGGCATTCACGCACGGACCTGATCTTGCCGACCAGACACCCGCCAAACACCTGTAATTGGAAAAAACGCCCTGCGCCCCCTATTTACAAACGGCCACAACCTCAATTTCAAACAGCCCGCCCTTTGGCAGCGCCGCCGCCTGCACACAGGAGCGCGCCGGGGTCTTTCCGGTAAAATACTTCGCGTAAACCTCATTGATCGCCGCAAAATCGTTCATGTCCGCCAGAAAGACCGTGGTCTTGATGACATCGGCAAGTGTCAAACCCGCTGCCTTCAATACCTCCGCAATGTTTTTGATGGCCTGCTCCGCCTGCGCCGTAACCCCTTCCGGCAATGTCCCGGTTGCCGGGTCAAGCCCGAGCTGGCCGGAGGTGAACACGAAATCCCCCGCTTTGACCGCGTGCACATATGGTCCGACCGCAGCCGGGGCAGCATCCGCATGGATCGTTTCCCTTGTCATAATATCTACCTTCCTTTCCAAATGAATTTCATGGTTTTAGTATAGCATGACTTGCCGCAAAAAAACAGACATTTTTTTCTGTCCGTTTTGTCGTTTTTTATTTTAATTGTAAACTATTTTTATTTTTGGGTTGACAATTGCTTTTTTTCTGATATACTCTAATGCAGGATGTATGGAAAGCAGTGATACTACAGTAAAAATATAGGCTATCCCATCTTCCTGTCTTTCAAAATTACATAGAACCAAGAATTATGGGGATTGCAAAACCGGTACACTTTACAGCTTCCCCCTACAGAAACGAGGTATCCCATGAAAACAAACGTACAAAAAATCACCTTCACCGCACTGATGGCGGCACTGCTCTGCATCCTTTCACCGATTTCCATCCCGCTGCCAAGCCCGATGCCCGCCATCACACTGGCCTTTTTTGCAGTCTACCTAAGTGCCTATATCACCGGTCCATGTTGCAGCAGCGCCGCCCTCCTGATCTATGTCCTGCTCGGCTGTGTCGGCCTTCCTGTTTTTTCCAAAGGCCAGGCCGGGTTCTCCGTATTGGCAGGACCAACCGGAGGGTACATCATCGGGTATTTTTTCATTGCGGTATGCACCGGGCTCGCCGTCCAAAGATGGGAGAAAAAAATCTATCTGCATGTGGCCGGCATGGTGGCCGGCACAATAGTCTGCTACATCTTTGGCACGGTATGGCTCGGCGTTTTTATGCACCTGACCCCGCAGGCGGCCATCGCCGCAGGCGTTGCCCCGTTCGTCCTCTTTGACGCGCTCAAGCTTGCTGCCTGTGTGGCGGTTGGCTACCCGGTACGAAAGCAGCTGACCCGGATGCTTCCTGCCGCCGTGCTTCCTGCAAGCCGAGCAGCAGCGCGCCCGTGATCCCTGCATCATCCCCAAGCTTTGGCGGCACAATGTAATCTTTTGTATGCCGCAGCAGGAGATCATTTTTTAGGTAGGAATTTAATTTCTCCAACACTTTTTCCCGCACCAGCGGGAACATCTGCGCCTGATGCATCACGCCGCCGCCCAAGATTACCTTCTGCGGCGAGAGCGTCAGGATGTAATTCGTGACAGCCTGCGCGATATAATCACTTTCAAGCTCCCACACTTCTTCCCTATCCGCAAGCTCGGCGGCAGGCCTGCCCCAGCGCTCCATGATCGCAGGTCCTGCCGCCAGCCCTTCCAGGCAATTTGCGTGGTATGGGCACTTCCCACGGTATGGGTCATCCGCCCGTTTCGCGACCAGCACATGCCCTGCCTCCGGGTGAACCAGCCCATGCAGCAGCGCACCGTTTGCGTACACGCCCACGCCCACGCCGGTCCCAACGGTAATATAGAGAGCAGGGTCACAGCCTTCTGCCGCGCCAAACACCACTTCCCCGAGCACCGCGCCGTTCACGTCCGTATCAAAGCCAACCGGAACCTTTAGAGCCTCCAAAAACACGCCAACGATATTATAATCCGCCCAAGCCAGTTTCGGCGTACTTGTTATGTAGCCATAAGTAGAGGAATGGCGGTTTAAATCCACAGGTCCAAAGCAGCCAACCCCAAGGGCGGCAATCCCCCTGCCCTTAAAAAATCCAATAATTTCAGGTATCGTTTCTTCCGGTGTTTTCGTCGGATAAGATACACGCTCCTCAATCCTCCCGTTTTCATCCCCTATGGCGCACACCATCTTCGTGCCGCCCGCCTCCAATGCACCGATTTTCATAAAACTGTTCCCCCTTTCCTGTTCCTGGCATAAAATATCCGACAATCCGGGCACTTCCCGTCATGCCATCCCTTCCCGGATGCATGGTGTCCTTGCAGGTCCTTCATTTTCCGCAAATGAATCCATAAAATCCGGCAGGTAGTTTTATTATAGACGATTCCGGGAGGGATTACAATCCCCCAAGATGCAATATCCTGCAGGCAGGCATGGGATGGTCTTTCGCCAAGGAATAAAGTATGGTATAATATCGCCAGATATTATACCCGCGCTGATTTGCCGTCCGACGGAACGGAGGACATGTTCCTTGGCAAATCATGCGCATGCCTTTTAAACCATAAAAACAGGAGAAATCTAAAATGAACTACAAAGAAATATATTTGGAGGATCATTTCCCGAACCTGCCATGGACGGGGAAAAAGACCCATGTGACCCTTTACATACCGCAGGTTTCCAAAGCCATCCATGCAGATGCACTCTATCCCTGTGTGGTAATCTGTCCCGGGGGAGGCTATTCCTATGTTTCAGAGCGCGAGGGTGAGCCGGTGGCACTGCGGTTTTTGGGTTGCGGGATTGCCGCTGCGGTGGTGGAATACGCCTGTGAGGGGGCGCATTATCCGGTACAGCTTTTGCAGGTCCTGGCAGCAGTTACTTACGTGCGCCGCAACAGCAAGGAACTGCATATCCATCCAAAACAGATTGCGGTCATGGGTTTTTCGGCGGGAGGTCATGCGGCATGTTCGGCGGGGCTTTTCTGGCAGGAAGGTTTTGTGTATGAGGCACTTGGGATACAGGAAAAGGAAGACCGCCCGGATGGCATGATCTTATGCTACCCGGTGGTCACTTCGGGGGAATACGCGCACAGGGGGAGCTTTTTATGTCTGCTTGGGGAGAAACCTGACCCCGCACTGCTTGAGAAGGTATCATTGGAAAAGCAGGTGACAAAATCCGCCCCGCCGGCTTTTTTGTGGCATACGGCACAGGATGGGAGCGTCCCGGCCGAAAATTCCCTGCTGCTTGCCGCTGCGCTGCACAGGAACGGGATTCCGTTGGAGCTGCATATTTACCCGTATGGGCATCATGGGCTTTCCCTCTGCGATGATACGGTGAACAGGCCGGAGGAAGTGACGGATGCGGCAAAATATTGTTCCGGGTGGATGTGGCATTGTATCCGGTGGATTCGGGAGGTTTTGCCGGGAGAGAAATAATATGGCCAATATGGGCAGCCGGAAATCCAGTGGGTTTTGATACTTTTGCCGGAAGATAAGGCAAAAATGACCATGCCGGGAAAGGCAGATCCATAAAGTGGCGTTTGGGCGGGGCTTCTTACTAGCAGCGCTGTGAAGTTGGTCCGGGGATGGGACGAAAAGAACAAAAAGGACGAAAGGGGCTGTAATGAAGGAAAAAATAAAAGAATACTGGGGTGTGCTGCAGGCGGATATTTATGTTGGGAGGCGCAAGAGGCAAAATCTGCGCACGATCCAGGCGGCTGCAGTTATATTTGTTTTCGTGAGCCTTGGGATGACGGCAGTTAATCTGGCGCAGGGATATTATGGGATGATGCTCTCGACTTTTTCGCTGGCGGTTGTTTTCGGGATGGCGTATTTTTTTTGCCGCGGAACGGGAGGGCGCAGGCCTGTGATCATGGTCTGCGGGCTGGTGGTGATTGGGATTTTTACATGGTATGCCATAAAGGGCGGGAATGAAGGGTTTGCTGCCCTGTGGACAATCTTGGTGCCCATGCTTTCCATGGCGGTGCTGGGGGTAAAGGAAGGGATCTGCATCAGTTTGTATTTCCAGCTGATGTATATTGTAATTTTTTGGACACCGTTGCGGGGCAGGGTGGAAGGGTATTACACGGATACGTTCATGAACCGTTTCCCGCTGCTGTATTTTTGTGCCTTTGTGGTGAGCAGTGCGGTCATGCTGTTGTACAAAAAGCAGCAGATGGCGATGGATAATTACCAGAAGGAGCTTGAGCAGGCGGTAAAGGAAGAGAGGGAACGGGTTGCCGGGATTTCCCTGCAGGCGATCGAGGCGATCAGCAAGGCGGTGGATGCGAAGGATAAATATACGGAACAGCATTCCAGCCGGGTGGCGGAGTATGCATGCATGATCGCGCGGGAGCTTGGCTGGGAGGAAGGGAAGATACAGGAATTAAGGAACAGTGCCCTGCTGCACGATATCGGGAAGATTGGCATTCGGGACGCGATTTTGAATAAGCCCGATAGGCTTGACGAGGAAGAATACCGGATCATGAAGTCCCATACAACGATTGGCGGGGATATTCTTGACTCGCTCAGTTTTCTTGCGCATGGCGGGGAAGGGGCGAGGTACCATCATGAGCGTTATGACGGGAAAGGATATCCGGCGGGGCTTACGGGGGAAGAAATCCCGGAAATGGCACGGGTGATTTGTATCGCGGATACATTTGACGCGATGAATTCGAACCGGGTCTACCGTAAGCGTTGTGATGCAAAGTATGTGGTTGGTGAGATAAAAAAAGGGAGTGGGAGTCAGTTTGACCCCAAAATGGCGGAGGCGTTTTTGCGGGTGCTGGAGAAAAAGAAGCTTTTGGGATAATCGTGGGTTCTTTTGGGAAAGCTGTTGACAAAACAAAAGGATGTGGATATAATAATCCCGGATATACCCATAGGGGGTATATGGCGGCCTCCCATCCGGCAAAGAAACCACACCAAAGGTGCGGCCGCAGTTTTGGTGTGAAGGGCGGATGCCGGAATGGCATGGCAAAATGTCAAAACAGCAGGAGGGCACGATGAAGCAGGAAGTATATAAGATCAGCGGCATGAGCTGCGCGGCGTGCAGCAGTGCCGTGGAGCGCGTGACAAGGCGGCTCGTGGGAGTGGTGCAAAGTGACGTGAACCTGACGACGGCAAGGATGCAGATTGAATATGATGAGGCGCTCGTGACACCGGAACAGATTATCGCAAAGATTGAGAAGGCGGGCTTTGGCGCGGAGATTTATGTGGACGACAAAGAGAAACGCAAGAAGGAGGCGGCGGCGCAGGCGGCGGAATTAAAGGAGGCAAAGCGCAGGGTGGCGCTTGCGGTAATTTTTGCGCTGCCCCTTTTATATTTGTCGATGGGGCATATGATGCCGGTACTGCTGCCGCTGCCGGGATTCCTCTCGATGGAACAGCACCCGCTGGCGTTTGCGGTGGCACAGCTTGTTTTTACGGTGCCGGTTTTGGTTTTCGGGCGTGGTTTTTACATCCATGGGTTCCCGGCGCTGTTTAAGGGAAACCCGAACATGGATTCCTTGGTGGCGATCGGCACGATGGCGGCGTTTGTTTACAGCCTTGTGATGACCGTTCTGATCCCGCGGGACGCGCACCATGTACACCAGCTTTATTATGAGTCGGCGGCGGTTGTCGTGACCCTGGTGATGCTTGGGAAATACATGGAGAGGCGCAGCAAGGGCAAGACTTCCGAGGCGATTAAAAAGCTGATGGCACTCGCGCCGGATGTGGCGGTGCGGCTGGTGGACGGGAAGGAAGAAGAGGTGCCGGTGGAGGAACTGGTGCCGGGGGATATGATCCTTCTGCGCGCCGGGAACCGGATACCCCTGGATGGTATCGTGACGGAGGGGGGCGGGAGCGTGGATGAGTCCATGTTGACCGGGGAGAGCCTGCCGGTGGAGAAATCGGAGGGCAGCGAAGTGATTGGCGGAAGCCTGAATTACGACGGGATGTTAACTGTCCGCGTGACGCGGACAGGGTCGGACACGACGCTCGCGAAGATCGTGCAGCTGATGGAGGACGCACAGGGCAAAAAGGCTCCCATCTCGAAGCTTGCGGACCGGGTGGCGGGGGTCTTTGTGCCGGCAGTCATGGGCATCGCGCTTGTGGCGGCGTTGGTCTGGCTGGTTGCGGGCAAGGATTTCTCGTTTGCACTCCGGATTTTTGTTTCCGTGCTTGTCATCGCGTGTCCGTGCGCGTTAGGGCTTGCGACACCGACGGCGATCATGGTCGGGACCGGGCTCGGGGCACAAAGCGGCATTTTGGTGAAATCCGGCGAGGCGCTTGAGATGGCGCAGAAGGTGGACACGGTGGTGCTTGACAAGACGGGGACAATCACGCAGGGAAAGCCTGAGGTGGTGGCGGTCTGGGCGGATGACGGCCTGTGGCAGTCCGTGGATGGTGCAGGGCTGTCCGGTCCGCAAAAAAAACTGCTTCTCCTTGCGGCGGCGGCCGAGACGGGCAGCGAGCATCCCTTGGCGCGCGCGATTACCGCAATGGCACAGAAGGAGGGGCTTTTTGTGCCGGAAGCCACGGAGTTTAAGAGCCTGGCCGGTTATGGCGTGTATGTGCGCACGCAGGAATTCGGGGAAATTTACCTTGGCAAGGAGGAACTTGCGGCAGAGCATAGCGGCGATGTCCTGCAGTGGCAGGCAGGGGCGGGCGAACTGGCTGGGAAAGGCCAAACGCCGATGTATGTCGTGGCAGATGGGAAAACATTGGGGATCATCGGCGTGGCGGACACAATCAAGGAGACGAGCACCGCGGCGGTGGATGCCCTCAAAAAAGACGGCGTGCGCGTCTATATGCTGACCGGGGATAATGAGCGGACGGCGGAATATATTGGTGCCCAGGCACATGTGGATGAGATCGTGGCGCAGGTGCTGCCGCAGGATAAGGCGAAGATTGTTGAAGATTTGCAGAAAGAAGGGAAAAAGGTTATGATGGTGGGGGATGGCATCAACGATGCCCCGGCGCTCGTGCAGGCGGAGGTGGGCTGTGCGATTGGCAGCGGCAGCGATATCGCGATTGATTCGGCGGATGTCGTGCTGATGAAATCCGACCTGATGGATGTGCACCGGATGATCCGTTTGAGCCACCTGACCATCCGGAATATCCGGCAGAACCTGTTTTGGGCGTTCTTTTACAATACGGTCGGAATCCCGGTGGCGGCAGGGCTGTTGTACCCGTTTACGGGATTGCTGCTAAGCCCGATGCTTGGCGGGTTCGCGATGTCATTAAGCTCGGTCTGCGTGGTCAGCAATGCGTTGCGGCTTCGCTGGA
>CAYMGZ010000036.1:0-13146 GCA_964390095.1 uncultured Lachnospiraceae bacterium
ACCGTTTGGAGGTTCATTTTCAAATCTGTCGGTAGGATGCAAGGACTGCCCCGCAAAGGGTTTTGTGATGTCTGCGGACATCCCTATCTGCGGTCAGTTCTTCTTTTTGGATTTCTTTTCTTCTTTCAGCTCCTGGTTTGCCTGATCAACCTTGCGCTGTAATTTCGCGCGTGTGCGTTTCAGCCAGCCCTGCTTTGCCGGCTTTTGTTCGAGCCCCCCGCGCAGCCCCTTCACATCGATGATGTAAATACCGTTCATCACGGCTTTGACTTCCTTCTTGACCGGGATCAGGTCAAACACCTTTTCATCGCACATCAGGTTTGTGACCTTCGGACCAATTTTGGCTTTGACAACCGGAACCTTCGCACCGCGCAGTGCCCTTGGGGTCTGGTCAACAACAAGCTGTGGGAAACCGGCTTCCTTCAGCTTCATCCTTTTTTTGTCAATGACAAGAATGGAATATGTCTGCGCCCCGGCACGGATCTGTTCTTGGGATGCCTCGGACTTTTTTTGCAGCTTATTTGCGTAGATCGCAAGTGCAATAAATGCTATGACTAAAACAGCAAGAATGATAAGTACCACGATTGCCCATTTTGGCATGATGCTCCTCCTTCTTTTTCCTGCGCCCTGGCAAACTGCCACGGGGCGCGTATTGTGTTTGCGGTATAACAGCTAAATTGTACCATATATTTGAAAAAATGCAACTGTTTTTGCGCCAGAATCCCGTGATGGGCAAAAAAATATTTGCTGACCGTTATAAAAGTAAGGGGGGCGAAAACGTTTAACTTGCTTTTTTGCGGCGGCTTTGTTATG
Organism: uncultured Lachnospiraceae bacterium; assembly: GCA_964390095.1. Taxonomy (GTDB): domain Bacteria; phylum Bacillota; class Clostridia; order Lachnospirales; family Lachnospiraceae; genus RGIG4057. The sequence goes on from CAYMGZ010000036.1 coordinate 814, forward strand.
ATGGATATGCGACAGCAAAAAGCAGTCGGAGATAGGAGGATTTTTTTATGGGTGAAGAATTAAAGGCCTATCCCCTGCATATGGGGAAGGCAAAATGCGCGGTGGACTTAGGGGATGGTTCGGAGCGCGGGGAGTATGTGAACCAGGATTACATCCTGCATACACTTGGGCGGCCGCACCGCTCAATCAGCCTGATGTACTGCTATTACCCTCTCGATGAGGGGTGGCCTGGCAGGGCGAGTGTCGTACATAAAAACCCGGATGTGTCGTTTGCGTGGGATTACCCTTACGATGACTATTTTACTTACAAAGGTGGCTTAAACGGCAATACGGAGGACGAGCCGTTTACCTACATGCGTGACGTGCGCAGGCACGGGCAGGATGTCACGCTGACATTGACCATCGACCCGCATGTGCCGGATGAGCACCTGGTTGCAATTGCAAAGGACCTAAGGCCGTTCGGGCGGATGATGCTGCGCATCAACCATGAGTGCACCGGGGACTGGTTCAATTTCACAAAGCGCAGTACCTACAAGGAAATCGGGGAATTTTACAGCCATTTCTGCAAAATTTTAAAGGAGCACGCGCCGAATGTGCAGACAATCCTTTGCACAGGGGGCGTGGACGCGGGCAAGACCGAGATCGAGAAGGAGGACTGCTTTGCGCAGCCGGTGCGCGATACGGACATGTGGTCCATCGACAAATATTTCGCGCTGCACTGGGGCTGGCCTTACGATGTGGCGGAACGGGGCGGCAAATCCCACAGCCGTGGGAACATCGCGGAGATTTACGAGTACACGAAGCGCAGCTACGAGCGTTTTAAGGAACTCAACGGCGGCGTGGCAAAGCCGATGATGATGAGTGAATTGAATGCGGACGGCGATGTGGTCGGCCCTTATGACCAGGCGGCGATGGTAAAGGAATTCTGTGACCTGTTAAAGAAGGAGAATGCCACATGGTTTACAAGTTTTTCCATGTACCAGTTCCGCGACCGCGGGCGGCTTGGGCTTGAGGCCGAGGATCCGAATAACCCGGAGGTCGGGATTGCGCAGCCACTGCTTGCCACCTACAAGGAAATCATCCACGACGATTATTTCAGCCCGCAGATGACGCAGGAGGAAGCAGAAGTTTCCTTCCCGGCAAAGCTTCGCTGGGGCGGCGCGGAGGACGCGGACGGGCTTGCCATCCCGGTACATTTTGACGGCAACCCGCATTTTTGCGAGCTGTACTTTGAGGGCGATGACAACCTGATGATCGAAATCAACGGCAGGTGGTTTTACAAATCGCCGCAGGTAAAGGTGATTGATGTGATGGGCGCATTTTTTGATAAACCGCTGACAGGGCCAGCGGATTTGACCATCAAACTTTTCGCGCCGCCCGCCAGCGGGGAGAACGACCTTAGCACGCCGGACGGGCTGATGAATACCTACGCCACGTTGGAAAAGCTGCCGAAATTGCGGGTAAAGTTTGAGCCGGTGGAGAAATAGGGCGGAGAGAAATTGAAATGAGGGTGCAGGGATAAACGGGGCAGGAACAGTAACAAGGGTGGGTTGCTGTTCCTGCCCCATTTATGTTACAGTTTGAAAATAAATTTCTACATGTTGATATAGCAAAATTTATAGTAAAACGAACAGTGAAGTAAATTGATTGACAAAAAATATTGAGTGTACAGTAAATTTTGGATGGATTGTGAGAAAATGCGGAAGTATTTTTTCCAATAATTTTGATGATAATTTGGGGATGATCGATACGGGGATTGTACCGTTGGGGATGGAATACAAGCAGAAAGAAATAGCCGGAATCCTTGAAAATCAGGGTGAGCTGTGATATAATTAAGCTATAGCAAAAGAATCATGGGAAGGGGGATATGATTGAAAGCAGATACCGTTACGAAAGCATATGTACAGGATGTAAACATTTTTGCGGATATTTTTATTTTTATATTTATAAAGGGGAACAGGTGATTAAACCAGAACAGTTGACGGAACGTGACACGACAAAAATTGTCCTGCCATATGGTACAGATGGTGTGGTTGTTCCAGTCCAGAAATATCGGGATGTGCAGAAACTGTATGCGGCCATGACGGATGGGAAGATGGAATATGTCCTTTATGGTGTTGAAAACCAGAGTCGGGTTCACCTTGCGATGCCAGTCCGGAATGGCTTGTACGATATGCTGGAATATGTGGGGCAGGTATAAAAAGCAGCAAAGTTGCACAAACAGGATATGCAGGAACGAAAGAAAGCGTGGGAAAAAGCAGGGGAAGCGGGGAAAACGGGAGGGGAAATCACCGGGGAGGAGGACACAAAAACGCCCAGCACGGAGGAATTCCTCAGCGGCTTCTGGAAAGAAGACCGACTGATTCCTTCCATTACCGTAACTATCCTGTTCAGCCCGAAGCCATGGGATGGCCCGATGAGTTTATTTGACATGATGGAAGTATCCGACCCGGCCGTGCAGGCGTGCATGAATAATTACCGCCTCCATCTGATTGCCCCGGCGCAGATGAAGGACGAAGAGATTATGAAATTCCAGTCCAATCTGCGGGAGGTTCTGCTTTTTATTAAATATTCTGAGAATGCGGACGAATTAAGCCGGATACTTGAAAGCAACCAGAAGCGGTTCGGGGAGCTGGAACGCAGGGCGGCGGATGTGATCCAGGCCGTCACAAATTCGAAAATAAAGTATAAAAAAAGCGGGGAGGTGGTTGATGTGTGTAAGGCAATCCAGGAAATGCAGATGAAGGCGGAACAGAAAGGCGAGTTAAAAAAAGCAAGGGAAAGTGCAAAAAAATTATATGAAATGGGGTTTGAAATGGAAAAGATTGCACAGGTGGTTGACTACCCAGTGGAAAGGGTAGAAGAATGGCTTGGGCTGGCATGACCATCCACAAATAGCAAAAATGTTATTCTCAAAAGAGGGCTGCCCACATCTTGCGATGTGGCACTCTTTTTTTTTGTACAATCTTCCATAAAAAAATCCCAACACCCGAACATACCCCGAAATCGAATTCGTACAGGATTTTTATAAAAATTTAATATCTTTTAGTGAAAACTAACGAAAAAATATTAAAAAAAATTGAAGTAAATCGATTGACAAATCAAATTATACGGTGTATACTAAAAATCAAGTAGACATAAGGAACAAAAATGTGCATAATGCTACCTGTGAATTTTACGAAGGAAAGGAGCCAGGAAATCATGGAAAATAAAAAGAAAAGGTCAGTATACAGAAAGCTATTATCATCTATTGCGATGCTTGCTATGTTGGCGGGCTGCGGGCAGACAGGCGGGGAGGATTTGGAAAATGCCACCCCCACCCCGATCCCCACACCTCCGGAAAGTGGCCCGCCCACACAGCAGGCATCACCTCCTTTGGAACCAACGGGTTCAACGGAACCAACGGGTTCCGGGGGCAATGATTTTACCCATACAGCAAAGAATCTGGCGCAAATCCAGCCCATTCCTGACCGGGAAGTCCTTTTTGAAAATGACTTCCTTCTATATTTCGTGAATTGTACATCGATTGCATCGACCGCTTCCGACGGCCTTGGCCTTTTCCAGAGCGTGCCGGATCAGGCATTTGGCGAGGATGCAGGGAGCGGGCGCAGCTGGGGCTACCTCCCGCAGGATTACATGGTGGCGGAGGGGGATATCGAGAGTGAAAACCGCAAAGACAGCAAATGGACGATTGCCGAAGATGTTTCCTATGATGAGAACACGGGCTACCGCTACTATTTTGAACTCCCGGAGGGCGAATACGAAGTGACCTGCGGTTTCTACGACCCGTTTTCCCCGAAGAGCATTGATATCCGGGCGGAGGGCGAAGAAGTCGTGACGGGGCAGAAAATCTTGAAATTCAAGGATACGCAGTACAGTTTTACAGTTGCAGTGACGGACGGTGAGCTTGAGCTTTTTGTGTACAACGCAAAGCGGGGCGTGAGCGCACTGCAAAACCCGGAGCTTTCTTACATCATTGTCAAGGCAGTGCCGGACTATGACGGAGGGCTGCTTGCAATGCTGCTTGAGGGAACGGCACTTTCGGCGGAGGAAACACAGGTTTACCGGACCGTGACCTTACAGGAATATCAGGAAAAGCGGGCGCAGGCCGAGGCGCTTGCGGATGAGCTTGCGAAGGCGGCGGATGGGGTATCCGCAGAGCGGATTAAAGAAGTATATGAAGATTTGAAATATGCGTTTGGAAGATTGGAGAAGAAAATGGTTTATAGCTCATTTTTGCCTGGAAAAACCTGGCAGGACCAGGACGGGAACAGAATTCAGGCGCATGGCGGGCAGGTACAGAAACTCGCAGTCGCCGACAGGGAAACCGGGGAAATGGTGGAAAAATGGTGGTGGGTTGGCGAGGATAAGACGGCAGGCTACCGCGGCGGGATCTGTGCCTACAGTTCGGATGACCTTTACAATTGGGCGTTTGAGGGAGTTGTAATGCGCAATGTTACAAGCAGGGAACAGCTCGAGACGGAAGATTATTTTAAGGAACTTTACGCGGGCTACACGCCGGAACAGCTTGATAATGTGTACCGATGCATCAACGATTCGACTTCCGTGATTGAGCGCCCGAAGATGATTTACAACGAAAAGAGCGGGCAGTACCTACTCTGGTTCCATGCGGACGGGCCGACCGAGACGAGCGATGCGAATTACGCGGCGGCGAGCGCGGGGCTTGCGGTCAGTGACACGCCTTACGGGCCGTTCCGGTTTGTGGACCGCTACCGTTTAAATACCTGCCCGGAGGATCAGGAAGATATGCACCCGCAGAGCAAGGGCATGGCGCGCGACATGAATTTATTTATTGATGATGACGGCACGGCTTACATCATATACTCTAGTGAGGAGAACCTGACCATTTACATATCAAAGCTCAATGACACCTACGATTACCTGTGCACGGAGCCGGAAAATGCCGTGTACGGCAGGGATTTCATCCGGCTTTACCCGGGCGCGCAGCGCGAGGCACCGGCGATCATCAAAAAGGACGGGCGCTATTACCTGATGACTTCCGGGGCGACAGGCTGGGCACCGAACCAGGCGAGGTACTGGGTGGCGGATGAAATTTTTGGTACGTGGGAGGACATGGGTGACCCTTGCATCGGGGATGACAAACGCACGACCTTTGATTCCCAGAGTACCTGCATTTTCCAGGCGGAGGACGGGACCGTGATCTACATGGGTGACCGCTGGGATGCGGATGACCTTTCGGATTCAAGGTATATCTGGCTTCCGGTCCTGTTTGATGCGGAAGGGAAAATGAGCATAGAGTGGCAGGATGAATGGACGCTTACGCCAAGTGGTGAAGGGGGTTGATGATGGCGATGAGAAAGAAAGTAAAGTTCCGGCTGTTGGCGGTAGTGACCGCGCTTGCAATGCTCCCGTTATCCATGCCTGTGCGGCAGGCTGCAGCCGCACAGGAATCCGCAGGGAACGCGGCAGGGGAGGAAACGGAAGACCTGCTTGCGATTGCCTACGATACGGAAAGCTACGGGGATTATCTTGCAAAATACCCGGGCGCTTCCTGCCCGCAGGAGGAAATCCGCATTGAAGGCGGTGCCTACCAGACGGCGGATGAAGGGTTTTCCCGCGCGGATGGCTATGAGGGTTACGCGGGGAGCGTGGCGCTCACGCCGGATGAGGGGGAGGTGATCTGGGAGGTTACGGTGCCTGCTGCCGGGCTGTACCAGATCAAGATTGACTATTACACGGTCGAGGGCAAGGGCAACACAATCGAGCGGGAAATCCGCATCAACGGGGAGCTTCCGTTTGACGGCGCGCAGTCGCTGGAATTTACGCGGGTCTGGAAGAATGAGACCGGTGTCCGGGAGGACGCGCGGGGCAACCATATCCGCCCGACGCAGGTGGAGGAGCATGTCTGGCGCAGCGCGTGGTGCAAGGACAGTTCCGGCTATGAATCCGAGGCATACTATTTTTACTTTGAACAGGGGAGCAACACCATCTCCCTGACTTCCGTCAAGGAACCGATGGCAATCGGCGCGATCACGCTCGGAAAGCAGGAAAGTACGCCGGATTACGCGGCATACTATGCGGATGCAATGCAAAAGGGTGCAAAGGACGTGGCGCTGGCCGAGGCAATGAAAATCCAGGGGGAGGACGCGGTTTACAAATCCGATTCCACACTCTACCCGGTCAACGACCGCACTTCACCGCTGACGGAGCCATACCACCCATCCAAGATCCGCATGAACAGCATTGGTGGGAATAACTGGAACCAGACCGGGCAGTGGATTACATGGGAAGTTTCGGTGCCGGAGGACGGTTTTTATGAGATTGCCGTCAAATATAAGCAGAGCATCAAGCAGGGTGTGACGGTTGTGCGCTCGCTTGCCATTGACGGGGAACTGCCGTTTAAAGAAGCTTCGGAACTGCGTTTCTACTATGACAACAACTGGGATGCCACGACATTGGGCAGCGAGGAAGAAAGCTACCGATTTTACCTGACGGCGGGAACGCATTCCCTGACGATGGAAGTGGTGCTTGGGCAGGAGATGGCGCAGATTTTAAATGAGGCGGACAACAGTATTTTTGAGTTGAACCGCGCATACCGCCAGCTTTTGATGGTGATTGGCTCCTCGCCGGATTCCATGCGCGATTACCAGTTGGAATTAAAGACACCGGAGGCGCTTGCAATCTTAAAGGAGCAATACCAGATTATACAGGATCTTTCCGCGCGGGTTAAAGCCTACGCAAAGGGGTCAAGCGGCAGCGAATCGGTGGCGCTCGACAACCTGATCATCCAGCTTGGCAATATGAGCAAAAAGCCGGAGACCATCGCAAAGCAGTGGTCGGCGTTTAAGGACAATATCATCTCGCTTGGCTCGTGGACGCTCTCCATGAAGGAGCAGCCGCTGCAGATTGATTACCTGCTGGTACAGTCCGCGGGCAGCAAGCTTCCAAAAGCAAAGGCTGGTTTCTGGCAGAAGGTACTGCACGAGTGGAGGGCATTCCTCGCGAGCTTTACCGAGGATTACGAGAGCATCGGCAATGTGTACGGTTCCGGCACGGTCGAGGTCTGGATGTTAGCGGACGCGGCGGCGGCGGCTTCTGCTTCCGGTTCCGGGCGTGACCAGGCCACCGTGTTAAAGAACCTTGTGGATAATGATTTTGTGGAGGAGAAGAAAATCCCAGTCAATGTCAAGCTGGTCAACCGCGATATCCTGCTGTCCGCGACACTCGCCGGGCAGGGGCCGGATGTGGCGCTTGGCGTGGCAAGCAAGGAACCGGTCAATTACGCATTGCGTAAGGCGGCAACAGACCTGACGCAGTTTGCGGATTTTGATGAGGTTTCCGGGTGGTTTTTTGATGGCGCGCTTGACATGTTTACCTTAAATGGCGGGGTGTACGCGCTGCCACAGACTTCCTCCTTCCAGGTCCTGTTTTACCGGGCGGATATTTTAAAGGAGCTAGGGCTTAATGTGCCGCGCACCTGGGATGATTTTTATGAGTGTCTTGCGGTCATCCAGAAAAATAACATGAACATCGGTATTGTGCCGGATTATTCCTCCTACGGGATGCTTTTGTACCAGCACGGCGGCGCGTACTATTCGCCGGACGGGAAGGGGAGCGGGCTTGACACGGAGGAAGCGGTGCAGGCTTTTACCCAGTGGACGAGTCACTATGTGGATTACCGTATGCCGGTCACCTACGATTTCGCGAACCGGTTCCGCACGGGCGAGATGCCGCTTGCGATTGCGGATTACACGCAGTACAGCTACCTTTCCGTTTTCGCGCCGGAAATCAAGGGGCTCTGGGGCTTTACTTTGGTTCCAGGCTATGAAGATGAAAATGGAAATGTGGACCATTCCGCGCTTGCCGGGCAATCCGCGTCCATCATCCTGAATACCTCCGACCGGAAGCCCGAGGCATGGGAATTCTTGAAATGGTGGATGAGCGAGGAAACACAGACTTCTTACGGAACGGAAGTGGAGAATATTTTAGGTGTTGCAGGGCGTGTGGCAACGGCCAATACCGCAGCGCTCGAAAACCTCCCGTGGACCAGCCGCGATTTAAAGCAGTTAAAAGCACAGATGGCGTGGGTGAAGGTCGTGCCGGAAATCCCGGGCGGCTACTTTACGGAGCGCCATGTCAAGAATGCTTTTTATGCCGTATATAACAGCAAGGAAGACCCGAGGGAGACACTGGAGGATTATGTAAAGACCATCAACAACGAGATCACGAACAAGCGCATCGAGTTCGGGTTAGAGGAGTGAGGTGAGGTAGGAAAATGGAAAAAGGTTTGGTTAACGTTCTGCGGGCGGACTTAAAAAGAAGGCGCAAGGCAACGTGGAAGCAGATGAAAAAATCAAAGATTTCGTTTTTGTTCATTGCGCCGTACTGCATTATTTTCACGGTATTTTATCTGGTTCCGGTGCTGACTTCGATTGGCCTTAGCTTTACCTACTACAATGTGTTGGAGTCGCCAAGGTTTATCGGCTGGCAGAATTATATCAATTTATTTTTTGCGGATGACGTGTTTTTGACGGCAGTGAAAAACACCTTCCTGTTCGCGGTGGTCACAGGGCCCATCGGGTATTTTATGGCGCTGATCATCGCATGGATGATCAACGAGATCAAAAAACCGGTTTTGCGCGCGGTTATGACGTTGGTGTTTTACGCGCCGACCATTTCCGGGCAGGCGTACTTTATCTGGAAATTCATTTTTTCCAGCGATTCCTACGGCTTTGCTAACGGCTGGCTGATGAAGCTTGGCGCGACGTACTCGCCAATCCTGTGGTTTGAGGATGCGACATACATCCAGCCAATCCTGATCATCGTTGTTTTGTGGATGAGTATGGGAACGGGCTTCCTCTCGTTTATCGCGGGCTTGCAGAATGTGGACCGCAGCCTTTATGAGGCCGGTTACATGGACGGCATCAAGAACCGTTTCCAGGAGCTTTGGTATATCACGCTCCCGTCCATGAAGCCGCAATTAATGTTTGGCGCGGTCATGACGATTACCTCGTCCTTTGCCATCCATGACCAGCTCGCGGCGCTTGCGGGCTTCCCAAGTGTCGGCTACGCGGCGCACACGGTTGTCTCGCACCTTGTCGATTACGGTACAATCCGCTTTGAGATGGGCTATGCCTCGGCGATCGCAACGCTTTTGTTTATGGTTATGATACTTTGCAACAAACTGGTACAATTCCTGTTACGAAAGGTGGGACAATAAGATGAGTGCAGGCTTAGCAGTTTTCAGGAGAAGGAAACGCGCAAAACCAAACCATTCTGCGGCGGGGAATTTCCTTAACATGCTGCTGCTCGTGGTGATGGGCGCATTTATGGTCGTGCCGCTGGTACTCTCCATCAGCAATTCGCTAAAGCCCCTTGAGGAATTGTTTGTGTTCCCGCCAAGGCTTTTGGTGAAAAACCCGACTGGAAAAAATTACCATGATGTATTTGTGCTGATGTCCGAGTCGTGGGTGCCGTTTTCCAGGTACATATTTAATACGGTGTTCATCACCGTGACCGGGACGCTCGGCCATCTTTTAATCGCGAGCATGTGTGCCTACGCGCTGGCAAAGCACAAGTTCCCGGGCAGGAACATCATCTTTGGCATTATCGTGACCGCGCTGATGTTCTCCGGGCAGGTAACGGCAATCCCGAATTACCTGATTATGACAAAGATCGGATGGCTTGACCACTATGCGGCCATCGTGGTTCCGGCGCTTGCAAAACCACTGGGGCTTTTCCTGATGAAACAGTTTATGGAACAGATCCCGGATACGCTGCTTGAGGCGGCGCGCATCGATGGGGCAACCGAGTTCCATACATTTTTCCGGATCGCCATGCCGCAGGTAAAATCCGCGTGGCTGACACTGATTATTTTCTCGTTCCAGGATCTTTGGAATGCGCAGGGTTCCAACTATATTTATAGCGAGGAATTAAAAACCCTGCCTTATGCGCTCTCCCAGATTGCGGCGGGCGGTATTTCAAGGGCGGGCGCGACAGCGGCGGTCACAGTCATCATGATGATTGTCCCGATTGTGATCTTTGTCGTCAGCCAGAGTAACATTATCGAGACGATGGCATCCTCGGGTATCAAGGAATAGGAGGGGGCAGAGAATGAAGAATATGAATTTCAATTTTTTGCCGGGCAACCCCGGAAGAAAAAGCTCCCGCAGGAAATGGTTTGGTGGGAAAATTTTAAAACTTGCCGTGATCGCCGCGCTTGTGGGTGGCATGGTTTTCCCGGCAAAGACCGCATATGCGGATACAATGCCTTACGATACCTACAGTTATAACTGGTGGGGCGAGGATGTTTTGCAGCCGCCGGCATACCTTTACGCAGGTGAACTTTCCTATTTGCAGTCCGGTACGAACCTGAAAAACCCGCAGGACCTTTTTATCCGGGATGATGTGCTCTACGTGGCGGACATGGACAACAACCGTGTCCTGGCGCTGGATGCGGCAGGGGCGCTGCTCTGGGAAATTACAAATTTTTCCAGCACCGATTCGCCGGAGGATTCCTTCAAACAGCCGCAGGGTGTTTTCGTCACGGAGGAAGGCCATATCTATGTGGCGGATTCCGGGAACGGCAGGGTGGTGGAATTCTCACCGGAGCGGGAATTTATCCGCGCGATCGGAAGGCCGGAGACGGAGCTGATTGCGCAGAGCCAGAATTACGTGCCAACCAAGGTGGTTGTGGACAATGCGGGGCGGATTTATGTGATTGCCTACGGGATTAACATGGGGCTGGTGGAATTTGACCACAACGGGGAATTCCAGGGCTTTATGGGGGCGGCGAAAGTATCCGTTTCCATGTTTGAATACATATGGAAAAATTATTTTTCCACAAGTGCCCAGCAGCAGCGCATGGAAACCATTATCCCGACCGAGTACAGCAATATTTTTGTGGACCAGAACAATTTCGTCTACGCGACAATTTCAAACCTTTCGGATGACGACCATTTAAATGGCGCGGATGCGGTGCGGCGCTTGAACCCGACCGGGACGGATGTGCTGCGCAGGCTTGGGAACACGCCAATCATCGGGGATATTTACATGGCAACCGATGATGCGGCATGGTCTTCGTTCACCGATATCGCCTCGACCGATTACGGCACGTATTTTATCCTCGACAATGCGGGGGGCAAGATTTTCTGCTATGACTATGACGGGAATTCCCTTTTTATCTTTGGCGGCAAAGGCGGCAGGGCGGGGCTTACAAGGAACCCGGTTGCGCTTGGTTTAAGTGAGGATGAATCAAGGCTCTATGTCCTTGACGCACAGCTTGGCAGCATTTTGACCTATGAGGTCACAGAGTACGGGGAGGCGCTTCTGGGCGCTCTGAAGGCACACCACGATGGGAATGAGGAACTTTCCTATAGTCTGTGGCAAAAGGTGCTTTTGCGCAACGCGAACAGCGAGGTTGCTTATATTGGTATCGGCAAAACCTATTTAAAGGAAGGGCATTACAAGGAGGCAATGGAGTATTTCGAGCTGGGCAACAGCCGCAAATACTACACAAAGGCGTTTAAATTTTACCGCAAGGAGCTGATGCAGGATAATTTCGGGAAGTATATGGGGGTCATCGCCGTGCTTGCCGTGGCCGCCGTCCTCTATGCGGTATACAAAAAATTAAAAAGATGGGTAGGTGAGGCGAAATGCAATATCTCAAAACGTTAAAATACGGTTTCCATGTAATCTTCCATCCGTTTGACGGTTTTTGGGATCTGAAGAAGGAGCACCGCGGTTCCATCGCCGCCTCCGTCACTTTTATCGTGCTGACCATTTTCATGCTTGTGGTGCAAAAACAAAACACGGCGTTTTTGTTTAATATGAACCGCCTGGAAACCATCGATGTTATGGTGGACATTGTGAGCGTGGGGCTTATGTGCATCCTCTGGTGCGTGTCCAACTGGTGCCTGACTTCCCTGATGGACGGCGAGGGGAAGATGCGGGATATCATTATATTTACAGGGTATTCGCTGATCCCGCTCTGGCTCATCCAGTTCCCGCTCATCGGCATGAGCCACCTGATCACGACGGAAGAAGGAACGTTTTACTATGTATTTTCCGTGATCAGTTATCTCTGGACGGGGGCGCTGCTTTTGGCCGGGATGATGGTGACCCACCAGTATTCGGTGAAGAAGACAATTTTTACGACGATCCTTACAATCATCGGCATGGCAATCCTGCTGTTTATCGGGCTGTTGTTTTTCAGCGTGATCCAGCAGATCCTGACATTTGTGGTGACAATCTACAAGGAAGTCCGTTTCCGGTAGCGGGGCGGGTCCTGGTATGGTTGATGCAGAAGGCGAAGGTGGTTTGAATGAGAAGAAAATGGTTTAAAAAAGCAGC
>CAYMGZ010000037.1:0-2764 GCA_964390095.1 uncultured Lachnospiraceae bacterium
GAGCTTTCTCCATGTCCGGAATTTCATGTCCGGCGAAAAAATATACTGCATCTCGCGGCTTGCATAGCGCTCCGACAAAGGGCTTACATATCGATCCTCACTCATTCTTTCATATCCTTTCTCTATATTGTTATTCGATCACCATACATCATGTTACAAAATTCTGCGCGTCAGGACATATCCCAAAAATTCCCAGAATCTTAACGACAAAACAACCTGCCAGCCAAAACCTCAGAAAACTTCAAGCCCGCCCCGGATATCCTCCTTCGGCGGCTTTACCGGGTAATCCCCCGTAAAGCAGGCATCACAGTGACCGTTGCCAACATGCTGGCAATTGCAATCCCCGCCACGAAAACCATCAAGAAGCTCCCCAAGCCGCCCCACCGGAAGATAACCAAGCGAATCCGCCCCGATCAGCTTACGGACTTCCTCCACCGGGTGGCTGTGCGCGATCAACTGCTCCTCGCTTGGCACATCCGTCCCGAAATAACACGGATGCAAAAACGGCGGGGAACTGATGCGCACATGCACCTCCTTTGCGCCCGCCTCGCGCAGCATGCTGACAATGCGCGCCGAGGTCGTGCCGCGCACGATCGAATCGTCCACCATGACCACGCGTTTGCCCGCAACCACCTCGCGCAGGGCGTTGAGCTTGATCTTTACACCCGACTCGCGCATGGACTGCTTCGGCTTGATGAACGTGCGGCCGACATAACTGTTCTTGACAAACGCCACGCCGTAGGGGATCCCGGTCTCCTGCGAAAACCCCATCGCCGCCACATTGCCGGAATCCGGGACACCTACCACAAGGTCGGCGGCAACCGGGTGTTCCTGCGCTAAGATCCTCCCCGCCATGATGCGCGAGAGGTAAACGCTGACCCCGTCCAAACGGCTGTCCGGGCGCGCAAAATATATGTACTCAAAAATACACCGCGCATGTTTTTCCTGGCAGAGGCTTTTATCCGAAAAAATGCCGTCCTTTGTGATGGTAACAATCTCGCCAGGCAGCACATCCCGCACATATTCCGCATCCACCGCGTCAAGCGCGCAGGTCTCGGAAGCAAAAAAGTAAGTGCTGCCGCGCTTCCCGAGGACAAGCGGGCGGAAGCCGAACGGGTCCCTTGCCCCGATCAGCTTGCGCGGGCTCATCACAATCAGCGAGTACGCACCTTCCAGCTTCTTCATCGCGTTACCCACCGCACTCTCGACATCGCCCACCTTTAAGCGCTCCCTCGCGATCAGGTACGCAATCACCTCCGAGTCGATTGTTGTCTGGAAGATCGCCCCCGTGTAGGCAAGCTCATCCCGCAGCCTGAGCGCGTTGACCAGGTTGCCGTTGTGCGCAAGCCCCAGTGTCCCCTTGACATAGTTTAATACCAACGGCTGGGTATTCGCGAGGTTGCTCGCCCCCGCCGTCGAATAGCGCACATGTCCGACCCCGATATCACCCGAAAGTTCCGAGAGCCCCTCCTGCGTGAACACCTCATTGACCAGCCCCATCCCCTTACAGGATTTTACAATCCCCTTTGGTCCGTTCGTATCGCACACCGCAATCCCGGCACTCTCCTGCCCCCGGTGCTGCAGCGCGAACAACCCGTAATAAATGGAGGATGCCACCTGCCCGCCACAAAGGTCATACGCACCAAAAACCCCGCACTCCTCATGCAGCTCGTCCGCAACAAATTCACTGATTCCACTCATCTAACATCATCTGCCCTTCCATGGATAATCGCCCCCGTTTGCCTCCCCAAAAACCGTACCGCAAAAAATCCCTTCCCGCTTGCCATCCCGGCACATATATGCGGCATCCCCCCTGCCGTTTACCGGCAGCATGGGAGACACGGCCCCACCCCGGCATCGATGCGTGGCATCCCCGCTTCCTGCTGCCGCATAAAAACATACCGGTTATCCCCATATCTTACAAAGACTGCATACAGCTATGTACCTGCGCAAGATTGTCCCGGATCTTGATCCCCTGCGGGCACAGCTTCTCACAGGCACCGCACTTTTTACACTGGTCCGCGCGGTTCTCCGCTTTCATCTCATGGTAATAGCCCCACTTCGCGCCGCCTGCGTTCCCGTACATCGAGTATGTATTCCAGATTGCAAAATTGCGCGGAATGTCCACGCCGAACGGGCACGGCATACAATAACGGCAATTCGTGCAGCCATTCTTCACGCGCGCCTTCACCGCCGCCACGACATCCGTAACAAGCTGCCCCTCCTCCCCGGAAAGCGGCTCGAAATGGTCAAAGGTTTTTAAGTTGTCCGCCACCTGTTCTTCCGAGGACATCCCGCTTAAGATCACCTTGACATTCGGAAACGTCCCCACATAGCGCAATGCCCACGAGGCAAGCGACGCATCCGGGCGGGCGGCCTTGAACATATTTGCAATATCATCCGCAAATGTCGTGAGTGACCCGCCCTTGACCGGCTCCATAACAACAAGCGGCACACCGAGCTTTTCCGTCAGTTCATAACCCTTTAACCCTGCCTGCACCTCCGTGTCCATATAATTGAACTGGATCTGGCAGAAATCCCATTTACGGGCTGTTAAAATATGCTCAAACGCCTCATAATTGTCATGGAAGGAAAAACCGAAATATTTAATTTTCCCTTCCGCCTTTTTCTTCTCCCCCCACTCCACAACGCCAAGGCGCACCATGTCATCGTAGCGCCCTTTGTTCATCGCATGGAGCAGATAAAAATCAATATGGTCCGTTTGGAGGCGTGAAAGCTGCTCATTAAAGATCCGCTCCGCGTC
>CAYMGZ010000037.1:2783-10746 GCA_964390095.1 uncultured Lachnospiraceae bacterium
TTTTTTTAACGCCCTGCCGACAAACGGCTCACTCTCGCCGTTATGGTACGGATATGCCGTGTCAATATAATTCACCCCCGCGGCAAGCGCGTCGTCAAGCATCTTCTGCGCCCGCGCCTCGTCGATCTTCCCGTCCGCCGTCGTCGGGAACCGCATGCAGCCGAAGCCGAGCAGCGAAGTCGAAATGCCTAAATTGTCCATTTTGCGGTATTCCATAAATAAAATCCTCCTATTAAGAGTTCCGTATGTGCCCTTCCCAGCACCGATGACCTTGGGAGGGAATTTCTGTCCGCATGGCTCCCAGTAATTCCCTCCCGGCGCTGTTCCGGGCACATACTGTTTTCGAGTTCCGTATGTGCCCTCTAACGTTTGATTGCGCTCCGCATTAGTTCCGGGTGCCCGGAAAGATGCGCGTAATCGTTTACTGTCTCGACCGTAAACCAATCTCTTTGCCGGTTGTACTCTAAAATCGTCACGCTCGTATTTTCCAACGTCTTCGTCAACGCCAGGCGGAAGCGCTGTTCCATGTGCAGCACCCCTGCAAGGATGGCGCGTATCGTTCCCCCGTGCGTCACGATGACCACGTGCTCATGCCCGCTTTTTGCGACCGCACACAAAAACGGGTATGCCCGCGCAAACACATCCGCGCCACACTCACCGCCCGGGAATGCCAGATCCTCAAGCAGCGCCCTGCGCCGCTCCATAAAATCCCCGTATCGCGCATCAATCTCGCGGTCGGAAAGCCCGGTCAGCTCGCCGAATTCAATTTCGTTCACCGCCGCATCCCCCGGTTCTGGCCTGATCCCAAGCACCCCGCCCAAAATCCCCGCCGTCTGCACCGCGCGCAAAAGGGCACTCGAATAAATGGCATCCACCAAAGCCCATGCCTTCATCCGCGCTGCCAAAAGCTCTGCCTGCCTCACACCCTCCTTTGCCAGTTCCACATTCACATTGCAAAGCGGGCTTGCCTGCCTCGCGTGCCGAACCAAATATATCCTCATCCGAAGCCTCCATGTGTAAAAGTCGAAACAATTTCCCTTGTTATCATATCATATTTACCTGTAACTTGGCAATCATTAAATTGGGAAAAGTAAATGGCTAACTGTTTTGTAATGGCAACTTCCATGGCAATCAATCCCGGCAGCACAACCGCAAGGGGAGTGCGCCCTGCCCCTTGCGGGCAGAGCACACTCCCCTTTTGCGTCACCGTGATTATCAATGAAGTCCGTTCTCCAAAAAACTCTGTTATCCTGCCTGCAGTTTCCGAATCTCATCGCGCGCCCATTCCACTGTATCACTGCCATAATCATGGTGGTCCGATGCCAGCGTGTCAATGATAAGCTGCCATGATTCCACTGCCTCGGCTTTTCTCCCAAGCTTCGTGTAGAGAAAAGCAAGGGAGAATATGGCATCAAGAGCCCTTGGCGGGGTTGCCGCGCAAAACGAATTCCGAAAGCACGCAATCGCACGCCCGTATTCATTGATGCGATTGAAACGCTCCCCTACCTCGTACTGCCCCATGCTGTCCTCGGCGGACACCGTATCCCATACCGCCTTAGCATTGCCAAGATTCCCCTTTGCCAGCTCAAGGTCGCCGAGATATACCTTCCGCAGATATTCCCTGTCATCCTCAAGCTGCATCTGGTGAATATATTTTTCCGCCTTCCCAAAATACCCTGCGCGTATCATCGCTTCAGTCAATAAAGCCATAAGCCTAATATTCTGCGGAAATTTTTCTGCATAAGGTTCACATACACGGATAAACCAGTCGTCATCACTGTGTGCCTTATAGACCCCCCCGCCGCGGACCTGGCGGTATAATCCAAATATTTCTTCATCCAGCGGGGAATGCTTCATTGCCTTTTCCAACATCATTCCCGCTTCCAGCAAATCATCATTTGTTTTCTTTAAATGTAAACGGGCATACAGCTTCAAAGCGCTCACATTGTTCCCATCATCCTGGAGGGAAACCTCCAGTATCCGCTTTGCATAAAAATAGCTCTGTTCCGACAGCTTCTCATATGCTAATATGTGGTCGATACGCTTTAACTCATCCTCGTGATCCACCGAGAACAAATCATCGATCCTGACCCCAAAGAAAGCTGCAATTTCCGGCAGGAGCGCAATATCCGGCAAGGTGGTTCCCGTCTCCCATTTGCTGACTGCCTGGAACGAAATACCCAAATATTCCGCAACTTCCTCCTGCGTTATTTTTCTTTCCATCCGCAGTCTTTTAATCGCATTTCCGATATTCATATTCATCGTTTCTTCCTCCAATCTTTGATCTATCCATATTATATATTACCGTGGCACTTCACTTCCATAACTTTGTATTTTAGCAAACTCGCCGGATAAGCGATTTCCCCCATGCCATTCAAACATGATTTTTATAATAATTCTCGACATCGGAACAAAATTATGATAATTTAACAAATTATGCCAAAATAAAACAGGTATAGATTTACCAAAAGAAGAGGAATTGTAAATGGCTCTTCATGTTACAAATGTATACAAAGAACATTATTAATCTTTTATTCCAACGAAACCCGGTGCACCGTTCCGATGTATTTCCCGACCTCCACATCCTCCATACTTTCCGCAGAAATATATTCCAATGTGTGCGGGTCAACCGCGCGGATAAATACCAGCGCGTTCTCCGCGTCCGTGTTCAGCATAAGTTTTTTCGCGCTCTCGATCGGCATCGTGTTCGTGACGGCCTCCGGTTTGGTGGAACAATAGATCTCCATCGTGTAATCATCGGATTCAAACACTTCATACCAACGGTCGTAGTCAAGCCTCCCAGGAATCTGCGATGGCTGCCCGCCCTCGTCAAGGATCCGGAAGAAACGCCTCTTGCGTGTGCCGATATAATATTTGAACGGGATCTCGCCGCCAATTTCGTCATTTGCGATAATCTCGACGCGCCCGCCCCTGCGGCACTCAATCAGGCCAAACGCCACGCCCGTCTTTCCGGTCGGGCGCTCAAATTCCCCGCGGGTATCCTTATGCCCCATCGCCGCCGGGTTGATCTGCGCCTTGCGCAAGGAAAATTCCTCCGTGCCGATCGGCGGCAGCAATTCAAACATTGGCGCATTGCCCTCCCCCTTAAGTTTTTCCGTGTAGAATGAGATTTTATCGTTAAAAATCTCCTCCACATACTTCGATTTCGAGGAATTGCCCGCCAAAATTATATAAAGCTTCTCAATCCGGTCAAGCTTCTCATGCCCATAGGCGGTGATCAGGGAAGTAAAAAAGCTCTCGACCCCCTTCTCAATCCGGCGGTAAATCAGCTGGTTCAGCTCATCTTTGTCTGCCGAAAGGGAAAGGCCGACCGCCTCCGTGCCATCGTTGCGGAACAGATTGACTTTGATGCAGCCGCTCTCATCCACCACTTCCTCCTCCGTATTTTCCCAGATCGGGCGCAGGCGCTCCGTGAGGTTGCGCATATTGACACGCCCCTCGCGCGAGTCGGAAATCAGGGTCTCACTGCCCGCAAAATCCGGGCACATCGGAGGTTTTGTAAATGTGATGCGCTCCTCGCGCAGTTTCTCCTCGTTCTGGCGGAACACATGGAACGAAAGCTCCGCCAAAATATTCTCACCACCTAAGTACCGGTCGCCGCTCGCGCCAAAATGCTCGATGGTGTAGTCGTACTTCGGGGAGCGCGATTCCCGCCATTCGCCGAAATCAAAATCCGTCGTGCCGCCGCCAAAATCAAAGACCGAATAGTAGACCTTGCCGCTCTCCTCCGGGTCAAAGCCGTATTCCTGCAGCGCACAGACCGCGTAGGCCGCCGGTTCGCTGATGCCGCCGTTGATCTTGAACTTCTGCATAATATCCTCATCGGCAAGGATCGTGCGCGGCAGGGATTTCTCAATCCCCCTGCGGAAACTTTCAATGATCCTCTCCCGCACCGCGATCTCGTAAGTAACCGGGAAGGAAAGGTAATACGTCAGGAAAATCCCGTTGCGCATATTGTTAATGTAAAGCCCGAGGTAATAGGCATAAAGCTCAATCGGGTCCAAATCCCCCTCGGCAAGCTCGCGGAACTGCTGGAGCAAAAAATCCTTGTTTTCCCGGTCGCGCATGCGGATTGCCCGCTTGACCCCCGTATCGCCCGCCCACTGTTTTAAACCGGAGAGAAACGCGCCGTAATCCGTGCTGCGCGAAGCCTGCAAATCATCCACCGCCTTGTGGGAAATGCACACATCCTCCCACCGCGTGGCAGGGCGGCCCTCGGTCGCAACATAGGAATCCATGAAGTGCTGCAGGTCATTGAACTCGATGACCGTCGGATTTTCGTAATGTTTCGCCTGGATGCTCTTGCTGATATTCCCGGTCCCCACACGCATCGGAAGGATGCGGCTGTCCTCGTCCTGATAAACGACAACGGTGCTCTTCGTACCAAAATCAATCGCGACCACACGGTTCTGGTTAATGTCCGCTTTCGGGTTGCGCGCGACAAAACCCATCGCCGACAAATCTAGCACCGGGCAGCCCTTTGCCTCATCCTCGTTCCACAAGTCCCAATGCCCACGGTTTGGGTCGAGCAGGATATTGCTGTCATACGGGTCAATGTCGGCGCGCTCATGCTCCACCTCAAGAAGCGGCTTTGCAATCGAGTCCGCGTCCAACGAATCGATCAGGCCGGCCGAATACCCCCGGCTGGTGATGGTATTGTAGTTGATATTGAATTCCGCCAGGCTTCCCTTATCCCTCAGGTCATTGGAAATCTTCCCGTAATTGATATGGAAATCTTTCGTGATCATGCCTGCCGAAAAAGATTTGCCGATATGGTCAAGCGCGGTCTTTAAATCGTCAAACTTCCCCCCGTAAGGGGCCACTGTAAGCTTTAGCTCCCGCAGGCTCTCAAGCAGGGAAACCGCATCCGTGCAGGTCACGCGGACCATCGGTACCACCGAGAAGTCCGAGCGGATCCGGCCGGTGGCAAAGGTTTTTTCCCTGATATCAAAAAGCGTCGTCCCAACCCTTGGCGGCTCCGTGGAATCGGGGTCGGCATACGCGATATGATTGTTGAACGAAGGGTTCATCTCATGCACGATATCGACAAAATCCCTGTTATCCCCTTTCCTGCGGGCATATTCCGGATTCAGCAGGTACACATCCTCAATGCTCTCAAACGAGATTGCTTCCAAAAGGCCTTTCTTAAATAGCTGGGCAGAGAAATTGTAAAATCCCAAGGAATAATCATCCGTCACTTTTTTATGGACATCAAATTTAAAAGTGAGCAAATCAGGAATAAAGATGGATGTCTGGATATTAAATAACACCAAGTTGGAAGTGGCACCGATCCGCATGGGAATCCACTCATATTTTGCAAAATAATCGTGTATCAGCCCGACATAATGCTCAACTTCCTTCTGAAATCCACTCAGTTCCGACTCAAGTATCCTGTCAAAAATTTTAGACTTGAACATCGCATACAAACTGTCAGTGCTAAGCGGAAGCTCGTCAACAAATTTTGTATATTCCATATCTCCTACCTTCCTTTATCAACGATTTTTCTCTGATAATTGAGTGTCTCACTCCAATGATATTCGATGTATCATGCCGATATAATTCCCATTTCTTACATCCTCCGCATTTTCAGCGGAAATATATTCAAGCGTATGCGGATCTGCCGCGCGCAAAAATACCAATTTGTTTTCCGCGTCGGTGCGCAGCATCAGCTTCCTCGCGTTTTCAATCGGCATCCGTCCGGTAACGGCATCCGGCTCCGTCGTGTAAAAAATCTCAATCATATAGTCATCCGACTCAAATACCTCATACCACCTGCCATAATCCACCTTGCCCGGGATCCTTGACGGCTGCTTGCCATCCGAAAGGCTCTTAAAGCACCGCTTCCTGCACGTACCGATAAAATATTTAAACGGAATCTCCCCGCCGTCCTCGTCATTTTCAATGATCTCAACCCGGCCGCCCCTGCGGCACTCGATCAGCCCGAACGCCACGCCGGTCTTCCCGGAAGGGCGCTCAAACTCCCCGCGGTCATCCGGGCGCTCTGCCGCTTCCGGGTTGATCATGGCCCTCTTTTTATAAAACGCCTCCGTACCGATCGGCGGGAGCAGCTCAAACATCTCCGCCATGTCGCTGCGCTTTAACTCCTTTGTATAAAACAGGATCTTTTTTGCAAAAATCTCCTCGACATACTGTGATTTTGAAGAATTCCCCGCCAGGATAATATAAATTTTCGGAATCGCATTGATCTGGTACTGTTTCCCGAACGCCGTAATCAGCGACGTGAAAAAACTGTCAATACCTTTTTCGATGCGCTGGTAAATCAGGTCATTGAGTTCATCCAAATCAGCGTCAAGCGCCATCCCCACGACCTCCGAACCATCGTTGCGGAACAGGTTCACCTTGATCGCACCGCTCTCATCCACGGTCTCCTCCCCCGTATTTTCCCATACCGGCCGGATTTTATCCGTCAGATTGTGCATATTGATATTTGCTTCCCGCGAATCCGAAATCAGCGTCTCGCTCCCGGCGAAATCCGGGCACATCGGCGGCCGGTTAAACGTAATATTCTCCTCCCGCAGTTTGTCCTCGTTTGTCCGGAACACGTAAAAAGCCAGCTCCGCCAGTATATTTTCCCCGCCAAGGTAGCGGTCCCCGCTCGCGCCGAAATGTTCGACGGTATAATCGTACTTCGGGGATTCCGACTCCCTCCAGATACCAAAATCAAAATCCGTCGTGCCCCCGCCAAAATCAAACACCGAATAGAATACCATTTCCTCATCCACCGGCTCAAACCCGTACTCTTGCAGCGCACAGACCGCATACGCCGCCGGCTCACTGATGCTGCCGTTGATCTTAAAATTTTTCATGACGGTATCGTCTTTTAAAAGTGTTTCCGGCAAGGCTTTTTTAATACCCTTTTCGAAACTTTTCGCAATCTTTTCCCGCACCGAAATCTCATAAGTGACAGGGAAAGACAGGTAGTAATTAAAAAATATCCCGTTGCGCATATTGTTTATGTACAACCCCAGATAATAGGCGTACAGTTCAATCGGGTTTAAGTCCGTCCCGGAAATCTCATGGAACGGCCGGATCAGGTAATCGTTGTTCTCGCGGTCACGGATGCGCAGGGATTTTTTTACGCCCGCCTCGCCCGCCCACTGTTTTAACTCCGTAAAAAACGCGCTGTAATCCGTACTGCGCGAACTTTGCAAATCATCCACCGCCCGGTGGGAAATATACACATCCTCCCAGCGCGTGGCAGGGCGGCCAAGCGCTGCGGCATAAGCCTTTAAAAAAGCGGCAAGGTTGTTAAATTCAATGATCGTAGGGTTTTCATAGTGCTCCGCACGGATGCTCTTGCTGACATTCCCGGTTCCCACACGCACCGGCAGGATGCGGCTGTCCTCGTTCTGGTAGACGACAACCGTGCTCTTTGTGCCAAAATCAATCGCGACGATGCGGTTCTTGTTGATGTCCGCACGCGGGTTGCGCGCCACATACCCCTGGCAGGAAAGGTCAAGCACCTGGCAGTCACCCACCTCGCCGTCCATCCACAGGTCCCAGTGCCCCCGGTTCGGGTCCGTGAGGATCTTTTCATCATAAGGGTCGATATCGGCGCGGTCATGGTCAACTTCCAGCAAAAGCTTGGAAACCTCCTCGATGTTGATCTCGTCAAGTGCGATGACCGAGCTGGTTTTCCCGTCCGTCCCGCCGATCTGGAAGTGCTCTGTCTGCTTCTCCTGTATTGTCCTCAAAATCTTTGTGCGAACCATTTCGCGCAAGCTGTCGGTACCAAGCGGCAGCTTGTCAACAAGCTTTGTGTATTCCATCTCTTTTACCTCACTTTACCAGGGCTTTGTTCACCGTCCTGCCATTCACGCGGTACCCCCGGAGCAATACAGCGGAAACGGCAAGGATCCTTTTCCCATGCGTCAGGCACACATGGACATCCTCATCAAACCGGTCCCCCGGCTGCGGTTCG
>CAYMGZ010000037.1:10756-13043 GCA_964390095.1 uncultured Lachnospiraceae bacterium
ATCAATGTGTAGACCGGCTGCTGGAAATTTAAATTGTACAGCGAGACAAAGTAAGCGAAAAGCTGGTCTACCTTCAGGCATTCCTCCGACCCGTACACTGCCAGCGTCCTGCCGTAATCCCAGAGGTTCGACAGACTGTCCTTCTGTGCCCCGCAGCAGATGAAGCCATCCGGGGAACTGCTTCGGAAAATGTTTTTCATGGCAGTCTTTGATTTTTCATCCATGGACGCATGGATCTTCATGGCGGAACGGATCGGTTCAAATACCGCAAGCTGTTTTAAGGCGGCATTTTTCTCTTCCTCCGCCCGTTTGGCTTCCCCGCGCAGGCGGCCGCACTCCCCCTCAAGCGCCACGGCCCGCTCTTTTGCCGCAAGAAGCTTGCTGCGCAGTGTGGCAATCTCTTGCGCCTGCGCCCTGGAATAATTTTCCAACTCATGTTCCTGGGATAACACTTGCAAAGGGGAATCCCCCGCCGGGAATTCCCGCATGCTGTGGGCTGACTGCCCAGAATCTTTTCTTCCTGCAAGGGAAAGGAAATATTTCCTAATTTCTTCGTCGCTTACAATAAACTGCCGTATACTTTCCAAATCCACATTTGTCATTGCTCATCAGGCTCCGATCCGCATTTAATATGGTATATCGTACCGCAAATAAGCCAAAATGTCAATATCTTTGATGGTGCATTCATTTTAAAGCAAGTATAACAGAGCAGCCACCAAAAAAGAATAAGGAAAACCCCTTCTTTTTTGGTGGCTGTAATATTTTTGTAATTTTATAAGTTTATCCCGCGGTATAAAACGCCTTTCCCCACAAAAGGAAAATGCAGACCCATCCCGTTTTACCGGCGGATGATTTCCTCCCTTGCCGGCCCGTTGGATACCATCGTGATCGGTGTCTCAATTTCCTTTTCGATAAATTCGATATACCTGCGGCAGTTTTCCGGAAGTTCCGCATAACTCTTTATCCCGCGGATCTCACATTTCCACCCCGGAAGTTTTTCGTAAACCGGCTTTGCCTTTGCAAGTTTTGCGGTCACCGGGAAATCCTTCGTCACCTTGCCGTCAATCTCATAGCCGACGCACACTGGCAGCTCGTCAAGATAACCAAGCACATCAAGCACCGTCAGCGCCACCTCGGTCGCCCCCTGCATCCGGCAGCCATAGCGCGTCGCCACCGCGTCAAACCAGCCCATGCGCCTTGGCCTGCCCGTCGTCGCGCCGAACTCGCCGCCGTCGCCGCCGCGTCTCCTTAACTCATCCGCCTCATCCCCGAAGATTTCGCTGACAAATTCCCCTGCGCCCACCGCCGAGGAATACGCTTTCACAACGCAGATGATATCTTTGATCTCATACGGCGGGATGCCCGCACCGATCGCGCCGTAAGCGGCGAGCGTGGACGAGGAAGTGACCATCGGGTAGATACCGAAATCCGGGTCTTTTAGTGTGCCAAGCTGCCCCTCAAGCAGCACCGTCTTCCCTTCTTTTAACGCGTCATGCAAAAAAAGTGCCGTATCCGTCACGTAAGGTGCCACCATGTCGCGGTAGGAAAGCAATGTTTTATACAGTTCCTCCGCCGAAAGCTTCGGCTTGTGGTACATATGCTCCAGAAGGATATTTTTCTGTTCCAGCACACGCTCTGTCTTTTCCTTTAACAATGCCTCGTCAAAAAGCTCCGATACCTGAAAACCGATCTTTGCATATTTGTCCGAATAAAACGGCGCAATCCCGGACTTTGTCGAGCCGAACGATTTTTTCCCAAGCCGCTCCTCCTCATATTCGTCAAACAGGATATGGTACGGCATCATGATCTGCGCGCGGTCTGAAACAAGGATCTTCGGCTTTGGCACGCCCCTGTCCACCAAGGACTTGATTTCCTCGCAAAGGTATGGGATGTTTAATGCCACGCCATTGCCAATGATGCTCGTCGTGTGGCCGTAAAACACGCCGGACGGCAATAGGTGGAGCGCAAACTTCCCATATTTGTTGATGATCGTGTGCCCGGCATTGCTGCCGCCCTGAAAACGCACGATCACGTCCGAGGATTCGCCGAGCATATCCGTGATCTTCCCCTTGCCCTCATCTCCCCAGTTCGCTCCTACGATTGCTCTTACCATAAAAATACTCCTCCAATCTTTGTATTCCGTATCGTTTTTGTGCCGTGTGATACCGTTCCCTGTACCGATATTTCCGCGGAACATGGGCACAGCACAAAGCAGGGGATTGTAACAGTTTTACAGTTCTGCCGCAATGCCCTGCCCTATTACTTCTGCATTATATCATAAAATATT
>CAYMGZ010000038.1:0-12730 GCA_964390095.1 uncultured Lachnospiraceae bacterium
GAGGCGGCGAAGAAGGGGATAAGCTTGAATGCCTATATATTGTTGCTTATTGATACAGGTCGTCGGATTGGACAGGGATAGTTCCATTTTCCTTCTCATAATCCGTAACAATTTTTTTCAAAACGTTTTCAAGCCAATTGTTAAATGACCTGTTTTCAGAATCAGCAATATATTTCGCTTTTAAGTAAATGTCGTCTGCCAATCGGCAAGACCTCATAGCGCGGTGAACTGCCATAATCAAACCTCCATCAATGTGATAACAATATGATAACATACTGTATTTTAAAAATCTACAATCAAGTTGTTGACAATCTGATTGCACTATGATATATTGAAAGTGCAATCAGTGTGCAATCATATTAAAGAAGGGGAGAAATGGTACAGATATTGATAAGACCGCCGGAAGTTTTAAAAGAGAAACTTAAATGCGAAGCCCAAAGGATGGGGATTACGTTGAATGCTATTGTCTTACAGATATTGTGGGAGTGGGTGGAAAACCGGAAGAAAGGGGAAAAACATGAGGAAAGAAAAGAAGCCTATTAAGGTTGTCAACATTATGAAGTCCGGGCGCGTCGTGGAGGACATGAGTACCGTTACAATGCCGGTGGATGTCTACGAAAACGTGATGCGGATCTTGCTTATGAGCAAACAGCGGAGGGAAGCAGAGGCGGAATGTGCCATTACAAAGGAGGCATAGCAATGAGAACACTATTGAAAGTCCATGAGGATGTCCATACCGTTCCGGAGGCAATCGGGAAGATGATGGATGCGTATGCCGCTGAGGGATATCGGGTGGAACGGCTGAGCAGCATGAACTTTAAAATCACCTTACAGGGGGGATGGGTACATATTTATTGGCAGGATGGGCGGATCTGGCAGGAGATCATCGAAGAGAAAGAAGAAAAAAATACAGCAGAATCCGCGAAAGAACTAACGGATGCAAAGCCGACAAAAAAAGAAAATGAACAAGCCAGAAGGCAGCAGGAGAGCGCGCAGGTAACGATCCGCCTCCATCCGGGGCTGAAAGAAGCGTTGCAGCGGGAGGCGGATCGGCAGGGCAATAGCTTGGATGGGCTTATCGTGGATTTGCTTACAGAGGCCTGCGTCCCTGGGAACTGGGAAACGGGCAGCACCCCACGGAAACGGGGCAAGCGCCTAGAAGTGGCGGTGGACATAACGAAAGACTTGGAGCTCATGGACAGGGATGAGCTCAAAGCATACGCAAGGGCAAAGGGTATCCGGCTTTACACGGTGGTCCCGGAGAAAATACGCAAGAAGATCCGTGAGATCGAGTATGCAAGGGCGCACCACGGGGATGCTTTCCGGAATCCGAAGAAGTAGCAGTAGCGGTTGGGTACAAGGGATAGTAACGGTGGGGAGATATTGGATAATCCAGTATATATATGGTGGTAACAGGAGGCGAGCAGATGCATTACAGAATTGACTATGAAGAAACCATAACAAGAATTAACTCAATAACAATCGAGGTTGCAAGCGTGGAGGAAGGCGACAAAATCGTAGAAGCACTCGACGAAAATGCAGGCAGGTACGACCATCCCGATGATATTATCTGCGACATAAGCAAAATGGGTGCTAAGGTTATTGAGGTCTGTGAAGGTGTGGAGGATTGTCATTACGAGATCACCGACACTTGCGAAGTGGAGGGGGAATCGGAAGATGAGTAAAACAGCGAGTGGGCAGTTTAAAATCACAATGAAAACGGCGAAATTACTTATCCAGCGGGTGCTCGGCGTATCTGTAAATGGGTTGTGCAAGGAATGCTGGGATGATGGCGTACATTATGAAATGAAACTTGGACAACTTATGGTTGGAGTAAGGCCGTATTGTTACGGTAAGAAAACAGTGATTTCCGTTCAGGTAATGGCGGGTATCTGCGGGTCAATCTGCATGTGTTTCGAACCAGAAACATTGGAGGAGGATTTGGACGCAGAGCAAGCATGGTACACGGAAATCAAGAAAGAGGGGTGCGAAGGGTGCGTGAAATGCAACCCATAAAAGCAGTGAACGGCCGGACAGGTCATCCGTGCCGGAGGCCGAATATTTTACCCCAATGGATCAGAAAGAAGGGGGATAAGATGAAAGGGTATCAATGTAAAATTTGTGGGGGACTGTGTGACCCAGGTGAACTGGTGGGTGGTGTATGTGCCGATTGCCGGAAAGAAGAAGAAACCGGATAGGTGGTATTAGGCAGATGCTTGATTTTGGATTCTACAACATGGACTGCATGGAGGGGATGCGCCAATTCCCGGATAATTATTTCGATTTGGCAATCGTTGACCCACCATACGGAATAGGGGAATCTGGAAAGAAAAACGGCACAAGAAGCAAATTAGCGACATCAAAGGATTACCCGGAATTTTACGGCAAGGACAAAGAGCCGCCGGGGCCGGAATACTTTGCGGAGTTATTCCGGGTAAGCAAGAATCAAGTCGTGTGGGGCGCAAATCATTTCATATCCCGGATGCCGTTTGATTCCAGTTGTTGGATTGTATGGGATAAGGAAACGGGAAACAATGATTTTGCAGATTGCGAATTGGCTTGGACTTCCTTTCCTTCGGCGGTGCGGAAATATACTTTCAGATGGAGCGGAATGCTACAGGGCAACATGAGGGATAAAGAAATCCGCATCCATCCCACGCAAAAGCCCGTTGTGCTGTATGAGTGGATTCTACAGAAGTACGCTGTTCCGGGTGCTATCATCCTTGATACCCATGTAGGGAGTGCGTCAAGCCTTATAGCCTGTACAAAATTGAGATTCCCTTATGTGGGCTTTGAAGTCCATCCGGGATATTACAAATTGGCATCGGAACGCCTACAGGCGGAAACGGCGCAAATTACGATTTTCAACATGGAAAGGAGATAACAGGATGGCGGAGAAAGCTGGATTGATTTTACCGAAAGAAGAATATGTCCATGTAGTAAAGGACGGGAAACTCCGACAATGGAAACCAAGGAGGGATACTTGCCATGAAGAAACTGAATAACTTGCCAGTCACAAGGAATATTGTAAAGATAATGCGCGAAGATGAATTAAGCGAAAAGGAGATTGCAAAAAGGGCAGGATATTCCGAGCAGGAATTTAAGGATATATTAGGCGGCAATCGGATTATCACAGCCTTTGACATTACAGAATTGTATACAGCACTTGGAGTAGGTGCAAATGCGCTTTTTAAGTAAGGAAGGAGGAAAACAAGTGAAACCAGAAAGTAACCGCGTACCGGTGGCGCAGGCCGCCAGAGAACTTGGCATTCCCGTACAGGCACCCAGGGAACGGATGAAGCGCAAGGTGGGGGAGATTGCCACGATCGGCGAAGTATTGCCGCAATTAAATGGCGACAGCAAGCGGATGTATTATGTGATTTACCGCGACCGGCTTGACCGTTATCTTGGGAAATCAGAGAGGATGGGGGAATAGCCATGGGGATTGCATGGGAGTTAATGGCACTGGGATATGACCTGCTGGAGGATACCAAAGCCCAAGCCAAAACAGAAAGCATCTTGACAGAACACAGAAATATATGTGTGTTTTGCGGCAGACCCGCAGAGTGCGAGCATCATCTGGTATTTGGCAGCGGAAAGCGGAACCTGACAGAGCAAGACGGGCTGAAGGTGCCTATTTGCAACCGCTGTCACACGATGGGAGGACTGGGAGAACGTATCCATGATAATCCCATAGCGGAGAAATTATCAAAAATGCTGGGACAGGCGATATATGAAGCAAGGCTTGGCAGCAGGGAGGATTTTAGAACGCGCTATGGCAAATCCTATTTATGAGATTTGCCATAGTGAAATCAGAGAAAATCCGAGTTAATCGGAATAAATCAGGGAAAATCAGAATAAATCAGGGAAAATCAGAGATAGCCCGGAGGATTCTGATCAGGAGGGGGCATGGACCGGTTAAGCTTTATTATCTTATTGGTTCTTCGCCATGCCGAAGCCGTGGACAAGTATTCTGCGATGAGTGTCCGGGAGATTTTATCGGCAGAAGAACTTGGGGTAAAAGAGAATACAATATTCAAGAAAATTAAGGGGCTTATCGCATCCGGTTATGCGGGTCAGGGGATGAAGGACGGCAAGGCAAACACCTATTTTATCACACCAGAAGGATGCGAACGCCTGAAGGAAGAAAGGGGTCAGGCATGAAAAGAAAAATATCGTTTGTTGCCGTTGGGCAGGCTGGCGGCAACATCGGCAGATTATTTGAACAGAAGGGCTATGCAGTCCTTTACATAAATACATCACGGGAAGATCTGGATACCTTGGCGGACGCGAAATTCAAGTATCACATCCCGCAGGGGGAAGGATGCAACAAGGACCGCCGGAAAGCAAAACAGCTTATCATTGATGATTTTGATAATATCGCTGCGGAAATCGACTCAAAAGTAAAATCGGAGATGCTCTTTGTGATATTCGCCGCCGGTGGCGGCACAGGATCGGGTGCGGGCCCGATGTTAATTGACCTCCTGATTGATGAGGGCAAGACCGTAGGCGCGGTTACCATCCTCCCAGCGCAGGATGAAAGCCCAAAATCGCATATCAACGCATACGAATGCTTTCTGGAACTGACAAAAATTTCGGGGACAGGGTCATGCTTTATTATCGACAATGAAAATGGGGACAAGTTAAAATTGAATGCCCTTTTTGCGGATTGTTTTACCGCATTTTTGGAAATCCCGGAGAAGCACAAGGATGTAAGGGGGAATATCGATAAAGCAGAAATCATGGAAACGCTGCAAGCGCACGGCGTGTCGGTTGTTGTATGCAGCAAGGGCAAGGAAAGCGCGGATGCGATCCAAGCAGTAAAGGAAAGCGCGTTAGCCCCGCTGGAACCGGACAGGGCAGTGAAATATATCGCCGCCTCGTTTGCCGGGGACGCACGGATGGCAGACTTGGAAAGGGCATTCGGGGTGCCGCTGGATAACTACCAGACATTTAACGACAGCGGGACCATTTGCTGTATGTCCGGGCTGACCTACCCAAAAACGCGGTTGGATGCAATATATAACCGCGTTACCGAAAACAAGGAGCAGATCCGGAAAAACCTCGCCGCGACAAGGGAAACCGAACTGAAAGGGGATATAAACTTTTTGGATGAGATTGAACCGGCAAAAAGAGCGGCAGAACCGAAAAAGCCGCAGTCAAAGCGCGATATCATGAGTAAGTATTTATGAATTTGGATAGGTGGTGACCACAATGGCAGGGAAGCAATTTATATTCCAGGCAGATATGTTTGACAACGAAAAAATTAAGATCATCCAGGCCAGACCGAAGGGCGATACCCTTCTTATCATCTGGATCCGGCTTACTGCATTAGCGGAGAAATGCGGTGCAAACGGACTTGTGCGGTTAGAGGATGGGATTCCCTATACTGCCAGGATGCTTGCTGCGGTTTTTAATAAATCGCCCCAGATGGTCAATCTTGCATTGGCCACATTCGAAGAACTTCACATGATTGAAAACACCACCGGGGGGATTTGCATTATAAACGAAAACCAGGACAATAAGGAGGATAGAACCCGGGAACAGAACCGAATCCGGAAGCAGAGGGAACGGGGGCAGAAAAAAGGGGTGGCAGCGCAGGCGGCGGAATGTGAAAATGTCACGGAAATGTCACGCAGTGTCACGGGAGAAATCGCGGAAATGTCGCGTGACATGTCACACAGTGTCACGGGAATGTCACGCGGCAAAGAAGAAAAAGAAAGGACCAAAGAAAAAGAAGAAAAAAAGAAAGAAGTATCTTCTGAAGAAGATACCAAGAAAAGCCCGCCCGGGAAAGAGCCGCTCAGGTACCAGCAGATTATGGACGACTATAACCGAACCTGTACAAGTTTTACGCCAATCTCCGTGGTATCCGATGGGCGCAAGCGGAAGATCCGTACATTGGTGGATGGCATGGACAGGGACAAAATTTTGCCCGGTAAATCCACGTATGAGCGGCTACATACCCTTTTCCAACATGCACAGGCAAGCGATTTCCTCTCCGGCAGGGATGGATGCTGGACAGGGTGTTCGTTTGACTGGATAATTAACAAGGCAAACGCCCTGAAGGTGCTTGAGGGCACATACAACAAGGCGGGCAAAGCAAAAGCCCCCCAAAAACCTGCGGGGAAATTGGCAAACAAGTTCTGTGGTTTCCCGCAAAGGGATTATGACTTTGCGGGGCTGGAACAACAGATATTGAGTACACAGGCATTGGGTGCAGCAGCGGAGACAGCAGTTGCACCGGTGCAACTTTAAAGGGGGATATTATGTTTGAAAAATTCGGGGAGTTTGACTCCGCACAGGAGCTGAACCGCGCAGCGGCGGCACAACTCGCGGAAGGTGACACGGAAGCGGTGCTTGCCATCGCGGCAGAAAACGGGATTGATGCGGAGGACGCGCAGGACTATATCGATGGTGCGGTCATGGAGCTTGCCACGCCACTGATGGCAGCGCTTGGGAAACTGGTGGTTGAGAAAAAGGCGCTTGGGCTGTCCGGCATCTTGGGGGACTGGGCAGGGTATGTGCAGGATGCATGTGCGGACGACCAGCAGATGGCCATTGCCGTCCGCAGGAAGGGGAAGTCCCTGAAGGTGGCACTTGCTGGCCTGGTCCGGTATGCCTTTGAGCATAAGGTGCGCGTGGATGACAGGATCGTGGACGAGGTGAGGGTCACACGGGGCGGGAGGGAAGAGCCGATGAGGAAACCACTCTACCTCGGAGTGCCAAGCCGCACGGAGGCAAAAAGCCTCCTGCGGGGCTACTACCTTGGCATGGGAGGGGAAGGGGGTGACGGGGATGGTCGCATACAAGGGGCTTGACCCGGACATGGTCGCCTCCCTTGGCAGGGGGAGGAAACGCCTTGTGCCCGGCGTGAGGTACACGGAGATGGCAAGCAAGACGGGGCGCGGCGGGTGGCACTGCACGGAGGACCCGTTCGGGTGCCTTTCCTACTTCCCGCTCGGCCATGGGAACCATTATTTTCAGGTCGAGGCGGAAGGCAGCATCGATGAGGATGAGGAAGGGCGGGTCGCCTGCACGGAGCTGACACTGCTGCGCGAGCTGACCGTGAAGGAACTCGCAGGGCATGGGATGGTGTACATGGTTGGGCACCCGGCGCGGGAAGGCTGGGGCAGGGATGGCGCATGCATACAGGTCGCGGCAGACAGGGCACAGGCACATGGGATGGGGCACATTGCCATCGCACGCGGCGCATGCCCCATGGTATGTGGGGTAAGTGGCAGTATCCTTGGGCTGGTCCTGGAGCCAGAACCGGGGGAGATCGTGGCGGCAAGGCTCTTTGTACCGAACCAGCAGCAGGCGGGGGGATGGTACACCCTACGCGCGGACAGGAGCCTAAAAGCGCTGGGAAGGGGGGATGCCGGATGAAAGACAGGAAGGCACTTGGGGCACTGCCATACCGTCAGCCCAAGGGTAAGGGGTGGAAAAAGGGGTATGTGACAACCGCGCAGGCATACGGCGACACCATCGCCCTTGACGTGTACAGGGATGGCGTGCTGCAGGGGCGGCACTGCATCCGCACCGACACGGGGGAGTATGCACAGTGGGATGCGCTGGGCGGGAAGTGGACGCGGAGGAAGTGCGGGGTCCTGCTTGGGCTGTGCATGGCCCCGCATGGATACTTTGACTACGGGGATGCGGGAAAACGCATGAAGTTTGACCAGCCAGGGGATGAGAAACTTACAAGGGGGGCATTGGCAGTGAAGGGCATGGGATACCACGGCAGCACCTTCAACCTGATCGACAGGGTGGAAGGGGAGTATGCGAGGGGGGAGCGGGAGAGGAAGGAATCCCGGCGGCTTGCCCGCATGAAGGAACTGATGGCGCGCATCCCGGCGCTGCCGGAGGGGATACGTGGCTGGGTCCATGAAAGGGAGGGCGCACAGGACTTTGCGTTCCATGACAAAAACACGGGGATGTGGCACTGCACGGCGTGCGGGGCAGGGTACGCGAAGGAAGGGCTGCGCACGGCGGAAGGGAAGGTGGCGGCTCACAACCAGTATGCCACCTGCCCAAACTGCGGGAAGCGCATCCAGGCGAAGACGCGCACGGGGCATATGGAGGCAAAGAGCCACTTCCTGCTCCTGCAACCGGTCGATGCCTACATGGGCGTGGCAAGGTTCTTTGACGTGATGCTGTACTGGGATGGCACCGGGCGAAGGGTGCGCCTAAGCGAGGCAGTGCGGGTCGCGCTGTACCGGATGGGGTACCAGCCAAAGTATACCGGGAAGATATATTACAACCAGAACACCACGGAAAGGACATGGGATGAGGGGAAAGCATGCTTTGATTACAAGGGGAACCCTGCAAGTCGGCGCACATATGGGTGTTTCCTTTACCCGGAAGGGATTGCGGGGGCGCTTGCCCAGACAGCATGGCAGGACTGGGCGGCGGTATTCCAAATGCTGGCGGAAGGTGGGCAGAAGCTGGACTATGACCGGCTGATGAGGGTACAGGATGAGGGAAGGGTGATCGGGCTGGTGGAGATGCTCTATAAGGGGCGCTTTTACCGCCTGCTGCGTGAGACGGCGGCGGGTATCAGCATGTGGTATGGCAGGTACACCGGGCTGTTGGACCCGGACGGCCAGACGGTGACGGAGGTGTTTGGCATCCGTGACCGGCAGAGGGTTTACCGGATCCGTGAGGCGGACGGCGGGGAGGGCATGGTGGAGTGGATGCGCCACGAGGAGGGAAGCGGGGGACGGATCCCGCAGGAAATGCTCATATGGCTTGACGGGGAGCATATCCGGCCAAAGGACACCGAATTCCTTGCGGGGAGGATGAGCACCGTACAGGTGAAAAATTATGTGCTGCGGCAGCAGGCGGGCGGCTACCGCGGGAAGAAGGCAAAGGACATCCTGGAACAATGGGCGGACTACCTCTCCATGTGCGGGAAGCTTGGGAAGCATACCGATGATGTGATGGTCTACCGCCCGGGCGACCTGAAACGCCGGCATGATGAGGCCGTGGCGGAATGTGAGCGCCGCCGTATGGAATGGGAGATGGAGCGTGACGCGGAAATGGCAAGGCAGGAGGCATGCCGTATGCGGGAACGCTTCCCGGGGGCGGAGGAAGTGCTGGCGGGGATCCGTGGGAAATATGGGTACAGCAACGGGGAATACACCATCCGCGTGCCAGAAAGCCTCATGGAGATCATGCAGGACAGCCGTGCCCTGCACCACTGTGCCGGGGCAAGTGACCGGTATTTCGACCGGATCGTGCAGAGGGAGACCTACATCTGCTTCCTGCGGCGGGCGGACGAGCCGGACAAACCATATTACACCATCGAGGTGGAGCCGGGCGGGACAATACGGCAGCACCGGGGGATGTATGACGAGGAGCCGGACATCGAGAAAATCCGGCCGTTCCTGCGGGAGTGGCAGGAGGCCATCAAAAAGCGCATCGGCGGGGAGGACATGGTATACGCGCGGGAGAGTGCCATAAAACGGCAGCAGAACATCGAGGAACTGAAAGGGAAGGGCAACACAAGGGTGCTAAAGGGCCTGATGGAGGATTTCATGGAGGCGGTCTAGGGGGTGAAGATGGAAGTGGCAGAATATAAAGATTACAAAGAGTATAAAAAAGAACTGGATGTGGAAGTTTCCAGGGCAGCAGAAGGGTTTGTACGGATTGGGTACCTGTTAAAAGTAGCGCGTGATACAAGCATCCTTTATGGGTCACCCTATAGCAATGTGGTGGAATTTGCACAGGCAGAATATGGGATTGATAAAACACAGGTATCACGGTTTATCAATATCAATGACCGGTTCTCTGAGGGCGGTTATTCTGACCGCCTGAAAGAGGACTACCAAGGCTACGGTGTGGCAAAACTCTCCCTTATGCTCTCGCTGCCGGATGCAGTGAACGAGGTATTAAGCCCGTCTTACAGTAAGGCAGAGATCCGGATGATCAAGGGGGAAGTTGACGCGGAACAGAAGACAACGGATCTTAAGGTAATGATGGAGGCACAGGAGGCAGAAAAGGAGGAAGAGAAGCAAAGGGGAACCAGTGCGGCAGAAGACCTCCTGCACCGTGTGGTATGGCAGCTTGGGAAGGAAGAAACAAAGCTATACCGCGAAATCCATCGGGTATTTCAAGAAGAGGAAGGAATTTCTGCCCTGCAGGAAACCCTCGCGCCGGATGGGGAGCGTACATATAGCATCCGCATCCCGGGGATTGGGAGGATCCTTCTCTCCCTGAAGGAGGAAGATACCGTGACACTCTTAAATATCCGGACGGGGAAAAAAGGGGAATATTCCTGGGAGGATATTGCGGCCGCACTGCAGGGGATTATGGTAACAGACATCGGGGCAACAAAGAGCTGGCAGCAGACCTATGGCAGTACAATGCCGGAAACACTTGGGGAAGAAAAAACGCCGCTCCAAAATGGCAAAGAAAAAGTTGCACCGGTGCAACAAAAGAAAAAAGGGAAAGTCGTAAAGGTAGAAGGGAAAAAGAAACCGGAAAAGAAGGACTATGTATCCATGCCAGGGGCAGTTACGGGGCAGATGAAAGTCAAGGACTATCCGGAACTTCTGCCAGAAACAGCAACACAGGAAGAAAGAAAAGTTGCACCGGTGCAACCGGGGGAGGAAAAGCAGTTGCGTAAGATGGACTATCTGCGGGATATGGAAAGTAAGTGTGCTGACCTGTACAAGGCGGCAGCCATGTGCAGGTGGGAACAGGCCGACCGTATCATGGCCGAGATTGGCGGGATACTTGCAGGGATTAGGGCGCTTGGTATAGGGATATAGCGCAGAAAGGGAAGAAAGGGTTGCGGCGGTTGGGGCATGACATTTTGCTTGCCCCAGAATACAAAGGGGATTTCAGCGGCCGGATGAAAAAGTCGAATAAAGGGGGAATGGCTAAGGATGGAAAAACAGGAAGTTAGCTTTGCAGTCCTGATAAAGGACGGCGTTGTAACACAGGTTGGGAAATCAGTGGTTTTACAGCCCTGCATCCACTTTGGGGGCGGCAGCACCAAATGGTATGATGGGAAGATGGAAGGTGGGGATAAGGATGGACAAGCATGTACCGGGATTCCGGTTACCGTATCAAGAAAATGCATTGCACCGGGCTTGTGGGGCAGATTGTGCAACATGAAATCGACCATACAAATGGCGTTATCATATAGGGGGAAAGCCAGTGTGTTGGAAGTGTTAGGAAAAAAAGGGGGTGCCAAATGAAGGCAAAGAACCAGATGGGGCAGGTACAGGATAGTGGGGTGGCACGGGTAGTCCAGCGCGGGAGGAAAAGCCGTATGGAGATAGGCGAAGTCCGCCGGATGCTGAAGGATGGCTATGGCGTGGAGGATATCCGGGTGCATTATGGTTACAAGACGAAGCGGAGTGTGGAAAATTTTCTTGAGAAAAATGGTGTCAACATGAAGATTTATGGGGCAGGAACATACCGGGAGGTTACAGAGGCGGACGAGGGCACGATCGCCGCGCTGTATACGAGCGGGAAGTTTTCCCTGCGGGAGACAGCAGCAGAGCTTGGCACGAGCAAGAAGCTGCTGTATGCGTACCTGCAGAAGCATTCGAAGCTGATCCCGATAAAGATGAAGTGGTAGGGACTGAACCGGTGGCGGATGGCCGTCCGCCACTGGCATGTTATTTAGGTTAGGGGTGCCCCCCGGACAATTATAACAGATGTATGTTTATAAATCAAGGGAGGGTGAAGCCTATGCATATACCGGGGATACAAGACATACAAGAGGGGAAGCTGATAAAAGAGATTGATTTTCAGATACTGATGTGCAGGGAGAAAATCAGAAGCCACGAAAGAAGCATTGAGAAGATCAAGCGGATGGCTGACATAAAGGGACCATCCGGTATTAAGGCGGTTGACCTGTCTGGGATGCCTAAGACCAGATTTTCACGCATGGAATTCCCGGATGCGGTTGCGCTGATCGTGAAAGACGAAGGCTACATAGCACAGGAAAGGATGACGATTAAGTCACTGCGAAGGCGAAGGCGCAATCTGATTAGGGCTGCGGAGATGCTTGAGGGCATAGAGCAGGGCATATTTGTTTGTCGGGTTTTGTATGGCATGACGCAGGAAGTTGCGGCGGAAACGATTGGTGTATCATCCCGGCAGCTTCAGCGGATTGAAAGGCAGATGAGGCAGGATACGAAGGTTTTTGAGTTGTGAAAAGCCCAATTTTTTGTTCTGTTTTTTGAACGCTTTTTTGAGGCGTTTTTTTGGCAACAGAAATTAACAAAAATCCAGTAGAATCAAGGCTTTTTAAAGAAAATCCATGTCGTGTTTCATGTCGTGTTTATGTCGTGTTTCATGTCGTGAAATATGTCGTGGAAATGTCGTGTTTGTTGTGTTATAATGGGTAATAGTTAAAAGTGTGCATGGCAGCCCCTTCCGGGGCTGCTTTTCTTATGCTAGGAAACATGGATTAAGATATGTGTTAGGGGGTGTCAGGCATGAAGAACAGGAAACTGGACGAATACATGAAGCAGAATGCGGATAGGGATATAAAGCAGCAGGCGGAACTTGAACGGAATCCCCTGCTGCAGTACAGCACGTCCGAGTTAAAGGCGGAGCTGCGGAGAAGGAACCGCGGGGATTAGGGGGGGGAGGATATGAATACGGTTGAGCCAATCCGCAATATGGAGGTTGTCCTGGACATTGCGGACTATCTCAAGGCAAAGAACAGCCGCGATTATATGATGTTCATGTTTGGGATATATTCAGG
>CAYMGZ010000039.1:0-2547 GCA_964390095.1 uncultured Lachnospiraceae bacterium
ATTTTCTTGCTTTTTTCCGAAAGCTGTATTATAATCAAGTAAAATAGATTTTAGAAGTTCTTGTACCCCTGGGTGCGGAATGACCGAAGCAGAACGGGGGAAATCGTATTTATGAAACCTTTAATTAACGAAGATAAGCCACCGCCTTCCCTTGGATTTTCATTCAGACATGTATATCGTGTTATATCTGTTCTCACAAAAAGAACCAGAAGTATTTATAGTCTGACAAACAAAAGATCCATAGATTAGAGCGGAGGTAGAATCATGAAAAATTTAAAAGTAAAAAACTTGTTGACCTTGATCAACATTGCACTTGTTTGTCTGGTAGCACTCATCTTAGCCGTTATCTCAATTTATAATTTCCGGACCACAACCAATATGGCTTCAACCGAATATGAAAACGCAATGAACAATGGTTACCAGCTTGAGCTGAAATCGCAGGTTCAATCCGCGATCAACGTGCTGCAGGCAGAATATAATAAAATCCAGTCGGAAGGCATCTCGGAAGAGGAAGCCAAGAACCGGGCGAAGGAAACCATCCGCGAAATGCGCTACCGCGATGATAACAGCGGGTATTTCTGGATTGACGACACGGATTACATCCTTATCATGCATTCCGTCCTGCCGGAACAGGAAGGCGTTAACCGCCACGATGTCAAGGACTTGAACGGGGTTTATTATGAGCAATCCATCATCCAGACCGCTACCAGCCCTGCCAAATGCGGCTACAATGAATTCCATTTCACAAAGGCCGACGGCGTGACCGTTGCCCCGAAACTTTCTTATTCCCAGTTGTTTGAGCCTTGGAACTGGATCGTTTCTACCGGGAGCTATATTGATGAGATGCAGGCGGAAATGGCAGAAGTCAACAAAAAGATCGAACACCAGTTTAACCAATTCCTGATTTTCATCGTCAGCGTGACCGTGGTCCTCATCGTGCTTTCCTTTATCATCGCACGCTTCCTTGGCACCATGATCTGCAGGCCGCTTGAAAAAATCCAACAGTTTGCCCTGCGCCTATCGGGCGGTGATTTGTCCACACCGGTTGACATAGCCGGGAAAAATGAGCTTGGCCAGACCGCCAAATCATTGAATGAAGCACAGACCAATATGGTCTCCCTCCTTTCGGATGTCCGGGGAACTTCCGACCTTCTGTCGGCAGCCGTCTCCGAATTCACGGTTAATTTCTCCATGATGGGAGGCTCCATCCAAAATGTTGCGCTGGCAGTCAATGAGATTGCGGAAAACAGCACCGGGCAGGCGGGTTCCACCTCGGCCGCTTCCGCCGGGATCGGGGAAATTTCCGAAAGCATCACCCGGACGGCAACCGAGGCAGGTTCTTTGGAAACCAACACGAAAACGATGCAGGACTACTCCAGCAAATCAATGGAGACACTGGAAAGCCTGATTTCAATCAGTTCCCAGACCAAGCAGGATATCAGCGAGATGTACTCCCAGACGGAAACAACCAACAGCTCCGTTGAAAAAATCCGCCAGGCAGCAGAACTGATTTCCCAGATATCCTCGCAGACCAACCTCCTTTCGCTCAACGCTTCCATCGAGGCAGCAAGGGCAGGCGATTCCGGCAGGGGCTTTGCCGTAGTTGCAGGTGAGATTGGCAACCTTGCCACACAGTCCGACGCAACGGCGCATGAAATTAATAAGATCATTGGTGAGCTGACGGAGAATTCTAATAAATCCGTCCAGATCATGAACCGCATCAACGATGTTTCCAAACAGCAGTTGGAAGCTCTGGACAATACCGAAC
The DNA here is from genome assembly GCA_964390095.1 of uncultured Lachnospiraceae bacterium. Classification (GTDB taxonomy): domain Bacteria; phylum Bacillota; class Clostridia; order Lachnospirales; family Lachnospiraceae; genus RGIG4057. The sequence continues at coordinate 1,769 of CAYMGZ010000039.1, forward strand.
ATATGTTCATGAACCTACAGAAATCGCTGAATTCCTGTATTGCTTCCACCAATGTGATCACCGAACATATCGCCCATGTCAACGAGCAGAAGGATATGATCATGGACAGCGTAAATACCTTAAGCGAACTGGCAACCTCCAATGCCGCCTCCACGGAGGAAACTTCCAGCATGGCAACGGAGTTGGAAACGGCCGTCAGCGAATCGAACCATATTGTAAAAGATCTGTCCGCCGATGTGGATAAACTGGCACGTGCGCTTGGGCAGTTCCAGTTTTAACGGGATAGGTTTTTAGCGCGCCCCGACGGTAACAAAAAATATGTAAAAAGAATTTCCCCTTACAATGTGATCCCAACATCGTAAGGGGAAATGTTTTGCTGCCACTTTTTTGTTATTTTCCTGTCAGTCCAAAGATTGTTTTGCGTCCATGCTTACTGCCGGTTATAATAGTCAATCCCGGCGCTTGGACGGAAGTATGTGCGGATATAGCCATCGGTTGATACAACGACAAACTCGTTCGTCTCCTCAAGATAATAAATATCATCCCCATCTTCTGCCTCAATCTTATGCAGGACATCCGGCGATTGGATTACATGGTTCGCACCCGCCAGATATTCCTCTTTTGTGGCGTAATCAAACTCCGCGCCGTGCTTTTCAAAATGCTGTTCCAAATAGGAATTCTTGCGGAATTTATAGAGAATTTCAACCTCATCCGGCTGCGCCGCCTGTGACGGTGCAACGGTTGGTTCCTGCGTGGCTGTCGGTTCCGGCACTTCCGTT
>CAYMGZ010000039.1:2647-12676 GCA_964390095.1 uncultured Lachnospiraceae bacterium
GCTTCCGGGGTTTCTGTCGGTTCCGGCTCATCCGTTGCTTCCGGGGTTTCTGTCGGTTCCGGCTCATCCGTTGCTTCCGGGAGCTCTGTCGGTTCCGGCACTTCCGTTGCTTCCGGGGTTTCTGTCGGTTCCGGCTCATCCGTTGCTTCCGGGGTTTCTGTCGATTCCGGAACATCCGTTGCTTCCAGGGTTTCTGTCGGTTCCGGCTCATCCGTTGCTTCCGGATCTCCTGCCACATCAAGCCCATCCGTGATCCCCGGTGTTACGGATAACTCCGGCCGGTATGTATCCGACCCGGCTTCCTTCCCATCACCGCCAAAAAAATAATTCACTGCAAAGCCAAGGATCAGGAGCACAATAATCCCGACCAACGTCTTCTTTGGTCCTGCCGCCATATCCCCCTGCCCGTTTTTCTTCTGATTCCCTTGCATAAAAAATACCCCATTCGTTTTTTCCAAATACTTTACCAGAAAAAAGCCACCCCGTCAAGCCTCCCCCCGCAAAGTTTCGCGGAAAATGCACGGGCGGGCTTCCCCCCTTATTTTCCCTCCTCCTCCGGCTCCTTTTCACTCCTCTCAAGCCACCAGCCAAGGATTGACCCAACAAGCATCAACACCGTAAAAACCACGATCAAAATATTTTCAACCATACCAAAACTCCATCCTTCCATCAAACCAATAAATAGACAAAATAAACGGCGTAGCACAAAAGCATCACAATCCCGCCCGGCCGCGACAATTTCTTTTCCTTAAAACTGGCAGCCCACAGCAGGACACCCGCTGCAACCGCAAATATCCCGTCCGCCAGAAAGCCCTTCTGGTAAGGTACCGGTGTAATCAGCGCCGAAGTTCCCAGCACAAACAAGATATTGAAAATATTGCTGCCAACAATATTTCCGACCGCAATATCCGCATTGCCCTTTTTCGCCGCGACCACCGAAGTCACAAGCTCCGGCAGGGATGTGCCGAGTGCCACGATTGTAAGCCCGATAAAACGGTCGCCCACCCCAAGGACTTTCGCGATTTTTGTCGCGCTGTCCACCGTAAGGTTGCTTCCGGCCACAACGACCACAGCGCCGAACAAAATATAAAACAGCAGAACCCATGTCTTTTTGGCATCTTCCTGCTTCTCCTCCCTGCCGTTGCGCGTGAGCACATACAAATAGCCTAAGTACACCAGAAAAAGCGCCCAAAGGATCATGCCCTCCCCACGTGAAACGCGGGAACCTGTCTGCCCAAGAAAGACAAAAACCACGGTAATCCCGACCATGAACGGAATCTCTGTCCGGAAGGTTGATTTCCTGACCGCAAGCGGCGAGATCACCGAAGCAAGTCCCAGAATAATCAATATGTTAAGAATATTGCTGCCAACCACATTCCCGACCGCAATATCCGCGCTGCCCTTAAGCGCTGCCGTAATACTGACTGCCGCTTCCGGCACGCTTGTACCCATCGCCACGATCGTAAGCCCGATGACCAACTGTGGGATCCCAAATTTCCCCGCAAGCCCCGAAGCACCGTCCACAAACCAGTCCGCCCCTTTCACAAGCATCGCAAAACCTACGGCCAGAAGCAATATATGCAAAAATATCATCATTACACCTCTTTTCTGCCCTTTGCGGGCACGACAAATACACCTGGCAGTGCCAGATGCAAAATTCCCGAATCATTTCCCAAGGTGATATTCATTTTTTCCCATCCGTCCTGTGGATATAGTTAAGAAGCACAGCCGTTGCCTGCGGTTTCCGAAACCGCGTTGTTCCGGCCGTTATGTGGAAACAGAAGAAAAAGAAAATGGCAAGGGCTAAAAAGAGACATACCATGAACTGCTTTGCCTCTCTTTGCCCCATGCCGGATATTGCCCGGCCAAATACCTGTGGTGTCCGCAACGCACGCACGCCAAGCATCCTCGCCGTACATGCCGGGACTTCGGAAAGCTTGCTGTCGCACTTGTCAATGAAAGTTTCCCCCGCCAAAGTTTTTGTGTATTCCGAAAAGGAATCTGCCCGCAAAGATTCCGGGCACATCCCTGAAAAAAGCATGCTGATTGTCAAAAGAAGAAATAAAAGCCTGTTATGGTTCCTTTTCACGAAAAACAACTGCCTTTCTTAAATCAATCCACCACTTTTGGCATGCCGATGTCCGGGTGTTTTCCCCAAACATACCAGTGCCTGCCATCCTCCCTGTCAAAAAAATATCCCGAGCTCCACGCGGACTTCCTTCCGCTTAAGGTCGTTGTTGCTGTAACAGCAAGCGTCAAAGCCGATCAGGGTAAACCCCTCGTGCAAATAAAAGCCGATGGCATTCACATTGCAGGACTGCGTCTCAAGGATCAATGCCCTTCGCCCCTCCCTGTGTGCCTGTTCCTTCGCCAGCCCCATCAGCGCATGCCCGATCCCCCTCCCGCGCAGGCTCTCGTCCACCCACAGTTCCGTGACACGCAGGCGGTTCGACCATTCTTCCGGGGCGGTCTCCACTGCCGCCATCAACTTTTTCCCCTGCACGATCCCATGCGCACATGCTTTTTCCCAATGCGGCTCATACAGCCGGTCAGGGAAATCATATTCCTCCGGTGTATGTGTGACGGGCTGGGGGAACGGCTGTTTTTTCATCTCCATTACAAAACCGTCCACCCTGCGTTCCACCGAAATATCATAATATTCCCGTGTCGTATACCCAATCGGGACAATGGTGTTTTCCCATTTCTCCTTTGGGAGATGGATGATCCCATATTCCATAAAAAACCTCCGTGCATCAATAACATACCGTTTCTGCCCCTATTATAGCATGTTCTTTTCTTCCTGCCAATATCTTCTTACTACTTGTACAATATTTACAGGCATGCTAAAATATTATTATTTTCAAAAATGATTTTCATGTATTAAAACAATATATTAGCTTATATATTTTAGACTTTGCAAAAAAGAATCCAAAAATTTTCAATGGATATCATACTACTACGGAGGGAAGCAAAGAATAATGGGTTGTTTGCTTTTCCATTTTACATCCCATCCGATACATATCCCGCGGCAAGACCGGACAGCAAAACCTTATTCCAAAATTTTAAAATATCACTGAAACTTTTTGGATGCCGGAACTGTCTAATCATCAGGAGGCGCATGAAAATGATATTTACAAGAACGGCGCACCCGGGGATCAGCCTGGGTGTCCAAACGAAACGGGGCGAGGGGGTAGAAAATCAGGAGCGTATGCAAAACAGCAAAGAAAAATTAGTTCAGAGGACATTGCTGGAAAATTACAAAAGTTATTACAGGCTTGCATTCAGCTATGTGCACCAGGAGGCAGATGCAATGGACATTGTCCAGGAAGGCGCGTATAAGGCAATGCGGAAGGCAAACAGCCTGCGCGAGGAATGCTTCGCTGACACATGGATCTACCGGATCATGATCAATGCAGCAAAAGAGTATATACATAAGTATAGCAATTCATACGAGGAACTCAACGAAGACTGTGCGGTCACGGAGGGGAATTGTTCCGACCTTGAATTGCGGGCCGTTGTGGATAAACTGCCCTTACAGGAAAAAACCCTGATTATCCTGCGGTTTTATGAGGACAAATCCCTGGCGGAAATTGCGGAAATCCTACAGGAAAACATTAATACCGTAAAAAGCCGTCTGTACCGGACATTGGAAAAACTGCGCAAGGAACTTTCCTGAAACCGGGCAAAGACAAAAATAATCCCAAACCTTATTTGCATCCATACCGCACGGATACCCGCGGTATGGAAAGACCCCAAAATGAAAATCGTGCCAGGAACAGGGGTTCATGGCACACAAACCAGAAAGGTGGTAAACTATGGAAATGAAAGATTTAGAGCGCAGGCTCTCGGCAGCGGGTGCGGATTACCGTAATATCCCCGTACCGGAAAATATGGAAGAAGAATTAAATAAGACCCTGCAAAACGCAGGAAAAGCACACAGATTCCGGATACCGGCAATTGCCGCGGCGGCCATGCTGACCTTGGTGCTCCTGCCAAACACCGGGGCAGGGATTGCCTATGCCATGGGAAACATCCCGGTGGTCGGGAAATTATTCCAGGCGGTGACATTCCGGGATTATCAGTATGAGGATGACCGTTTCCACGCCGATGTTGAAATCCCGCAGATCACGGCAAAAGATATGGAAACGGAACAGGAAACCACAGAGGTCTCCGGGGAGTTGGAAGAAACAATAGAAAAAATCAATTTTGACATCGAAGAGACAACGGGAGAGCTGATTGCAGAATTCAAGGCATCCGCAGAACTTGGCGAGAGCTATAATGACCTGGAAATCCATCACGAGACCGTGACGGACAGTGAACAGTATTTCGCGTTAAAGCTCTTTATCTACCGGGGGGCGGGGAGCGGCACACAGTCCTACAAAATCTATACGATAGACAAAGCATCCGGAAAACAGATCCAGCTTGGCGATATTTTCCGGGAGGGCTGCGATTATAATACGCGCATCAGCGAGAATATCCGGGAACAGATGCGGGCTGCGATGGCAGAAGATACGGGAAAAGCTTACTGGGTTGACCGGGAAGATATGCCGGGGTTGAACTGGCAGGGTCTTGCCGAAGACCAGAACTTTTACTTTGACGCGGACCAAAATCTTGTAATCGCGTTTGACGAGTATGTTGTCGCACCGGGTTATATGGGAGCGCAGGAATTTACCGTAGAAAAAGAAGTATATGAAGATTTGCTGAAATAAGCCCTTTTTATAGCAAAATACCGGAACTTTTCGGAAACCGCGGTTTCCCAATCCGAAAAAACGCGGTTTCCGAACCGGCCTGACAGCCAGGTCCCGTTTGCCAAAAATATCATGATACCATGTCCTTCAGACATGTTCCCTGCGGGGCATGATGCTCATTCCGGAACACCCATCCCGGTCTTCGCCTTCAAAATCCGCAGCACGGATGCATCAATCCTCTCCTGTGCCAGCCTCCCATCCCGCACCGCGCAAAGCACCCCTTCATACGCCGCCACAAAATCTTCCGGCATCAACAGCATGTCCGCCCCCGCCGCAATCGCCATGACCGCCGCCTCCTGCGGGCTGTAATAATCCGTGACCGCATCCATATCAAGCGCATCCGTGATCACAATCCCGTCAAATCCCAGTTCCTCCCGCAGGATTTTCTGGATGATTTCTTCCGAAAGAACCGCCGGGACATCATCGCAGGTGACCTGCGGCACGGAAAGGTGCCCTACCATCACAAACGGCACACCCGCTTCAACCGCCCCCGCAAACGGAATCAGGTCACATTCCCGCAGTTCCTGCAAGGTCTTTTCCACCACGGCAGCCCCCTTGTGCGAGTCGCCCGCCGTGCTGCCATGCCCCGGAAAATGCTTTACCACACTTAAAATCCCCTGCTCTTTTAAGCCCTCAATTTCCGCCACGACCATCCTGCGCACAAGCGCGGCATCCGAGCCAAAGGAACGGTATTTTACCACCGTATTTTCCTTATTCGACCACACGTCCGCGACCGGGGCAAAATCGAGGTTGAAACCGAGTTCTGCCAGATAAGCACCGATGGTACTGCCCGCCTCGCGAGCTTTCTTTGTATCGCCGGACGCACCGATCTCGCTCATATTCCCAATATTTTCCACATCAAATGCTTCATTTTTCGCGATACGAGCCACCGTTCCGCCTTCCTCGTCCACGCCGAGGAACACCGGGATGCCGAGCAGTTCCATACTGTAAGCTTCCATGTTTTCCAGCATGGTGCGCGTCTGCTGCCGGTCAACCAGATTATCCGCCATGTAGATGACCCCGCCGACCGGGTACTGTTCAAAGCTCTGCTTCGTAGCTTCCCCTGCCGCCGTCACCTTTGTGTAGCCAGTCAGGGCTTCCGGCGTGACCATGAAAAGCTGGGCGACTTTTTGTTCCAGGGTCATGCCGGAAAGGATTTCGGCGGCGCGGCGGTCAGCTGATGTTTCCCCGACATCTTCCCCAGCGCCATCCCCGGAAGCGTTCCCTTCCGCTTTCCCGCCGGTCTCCCCAGCGCCATCCCCGGAAGCGTTCCCTTCCGCTTTCCCGCCGGTCTCCCCAGCGCCATCTCCGGAAGTATTCCCTTCCGGTCTCCCGCCATTTCCATCCCCGGAAACATTCCCTTTTGTTCCTGCCATCTTGACAGCCAACACAATATCTGCCACCAACAAAACAGCCAAACAAAAAATCATGACCATACTCCGGTTATTCCTGCGCTTATTCTTCATCTCGCTCCCTCTTTTCCATCTTTTTGCCACATGACCATTACCCGATTATACCAGAAAACCATCCCAATGAACAGGGGGAAAATATATGTGGAAATTTGATAGACATATGCGTGTGATTGTGGTATTCTATCAAAAATACAAATCAGCATTATAGGAGGTCGGATTATAAAAGGATAACCCAGTGGGCTTTATTTGGCATGCACAAAAACAGAAAAGACATCATTGGAAAAATAAAATGGGAAAGTGCCAACGATTACTTGACACAAACTTTTATCAGGCTATATTTGACAGGACAGGTTAATTGTGGTATAATCTGGAAAAGACATATTGTTAGCATTTTCGACAGGCAGGATGCCTTACATACTGGAGGAAAAATATGTTAGGACCATTACTGAAGGATGTCCGCACCACCTATCATATTAGTCCAGAAGCTTTGGTTAATGGAGGGCTGTGTACCCTTGGCATGCTGAAAAAATACGAGCGTGGGCCGGAGCGGCCGGAGAAGCTTTTGGGGGATGCGCTCTGGCAGCGCCTGGGGAAATCCACGGAAAAATTTGAGGTTTTTCTGGAACAGGACGAGTATGAACTGGCGTATGCCCGCGCCCGCATACAGATCCTGATCCGGCAGGGGAAGCCCATGGAGGCGGAGGAAATATTGCGTGCTTACGAGGGCATGAAGGGAACGGACAAGCCGCTGCACCGGCAGTTTATCTGCCTGCAGCGGGCGGAGCTTTATCGGCGCAAAGGGAAGCCTTATGGTGAACAGATGGGGGTGGTACAGGAAGGGCTTAGGCAAACAATCCCAGACACCCTTTCGCCGGAAATTTTGGGAACGCACCGTTTTGGCGTACTGGAACTGCTTTTGTTGGGGCGGTATGCGTTTCTTTTGGAGGAGAAATCACAGGAGAAGGCGGTGCAGTGGTATCAGGGATTACGGCGTTACTTAACGGGGGAGGACGGTATTGCTTATGACCGCGCGGACCAGTACCGGCTTTTGCCGCCGGTTCTGTATCATCATGCCATTTGGGGCATCCGGGCTGGGTTTTACCAATTGGCACTGGAACTGCTGACGGAGGGATGCCGAATGCTTAGTGAGCGCCATGCGTTCCTCCCGCTTTTTATCAAAATGGAGGAACTGAAGCTTAAAGTGGCATCAAAGCTTGGCAGGGATATCCCGGGATGGGAGTTTGGGTGCCTGCGTGTGTTAAAGGAAATGATGGGGGAATATCCCACGGTCTGGGGGCAAAATATCTACCCGGACTATCCGGAGCGCACCATCCACTGTGTCAATACGGCCTTGCGGGAGCGGCGTTTGGCGAACGGCAAAGGGTTCAAAGATATGACAGAGGGGCTTGACCCGCGCACCCTGCGGGCAATCGAAAGCGGGGAACGTATGCCGCAGACTGCCACGAAAAATATGTTGTTTCAGGAGTTTGGGCTCTCAACGCAGAAGTATGGGGGGAGTTTGGTGACAAGGCGACATTCGGATTACCGGGATATGGTTGAGATGATCAATTGTAACTATGGGGGAGAACATGAACAGGCGGAAAAGATTTATAAGAATCTGGTTCGTGGGCTAAATAAGGACGAGGTCATCAATAGCCAGTTTGCAAATTATTGGGATATCCGTTTGCGATATAGCAGGGGGAAAATTACAAAAGAGAAATATCAAAAGGAGCTATGGGGGATGTTGAAGAAAACATTGCCAAAGTGTGAAGAAATCCGTGTGGATTGTGTTTTGACGGAGTATGAGCGGGAAGTTGTGAAGGCACTTGCCTGGGATGTGGAGATTGAGGATGCAATAAATCTTGAGAAAATACTCCTTACACAATATCAAAAATTTTGTAATGATAATGTTTTGGTTTATTTTTTCCCGGAATACTATACGACACTTGTCCGTTGTATCGGACGAATCGCCCGTCTCAAGCGGGATTATGGCCAATCGGAAAGCATATTTGCAGATATATTGGAACAGTTCTATTTTTTGCAGAATGATTTCCGGCTGGGAAGTTTTTTTGTCCAGCAATTTCAACTGGGGGAAGATATAAAAAAGGCGCAGGGGTTGCCCCCTGCGGAAAATGGTGATATGTGTTTCCAAAAGATGCGGTATGCATATGCAATTGATAAATTGTACTTGTGCGATAAGCCAAATGTAGGTTATATTGAACGTTGTCTTGATGAATACTATGGTAATAAGGGTGAGATTCTGCAGGATTTACTATGAAACAGAACCTTGTGGGGGGCTAAAAAAGCGCAAACTACCCCTATAACAAGATTTTGCTTCAAAAATTTATGATTAAGCTGGCTGTGCTTCCATGGCTTCCGGCATTTCCCAGCCTAATGCTTTTAACTTCTTCAGGTAGGCGTTGATTTTGCGTTCCTTATTGAACTGGTTGTAATAATCCGCACCTAAATCCAGAAATGCAACTCCATCCTTAAGAATGTGGTATATGGCAATCAGCATGGAGTGGGCAACTGCCACATATGCCTTTTTGCTTCCTCGATGGGCGCTGATCCTCTGGAACTGTGCACGGAAATAAGAATTTTTCACTTTCGCCGCAGAATGTGCACACACAATTAATGTTGTCCGAAGCAGGCTGTTGCCCTTCCGGGTTTTTCCGCCCCTGCGTTTTTTCGCACTTTCATTATCCCCGGGACACAGCCCCGCCCAGGAAGAAATATGGTTATCCGTAGGAAACCGGCTCATGTCTGTGCCGATTACGGCAATCACCGCCTGTGCGCTGATGATCCCCAACCCGGTAACTTCCCGGATTGCCTCGGCTGCCTGCTTTTCTTCCGGTTTCATGTGGCTGTCAATATCGTCATTGAGATGTTCGATATGGACATTCAACTCATCCACATGTTCCAGCAGTTCCTTCATCATTTTTCTCTGCAGGGGCGACATGAAACCGTTCAGGTCATCCATGATCTGCCCCTTCGAGGCTTTGAGATTATGTGCAATGATTTTCTTTTTGTACATCTCATCATATTTGGAACTGTCGATGGTCGTCCCTGAAAGGATCGTGTCCAGAATGCTGCGCGCACTCTTCCCATTGATGTCCGTAATCGTGCCGGAAATCTTAATGTTGGCTCCTTCCAGCATCTTTTGCAGACGGTTAAGCTCCCGGGTCCGGTCATGTATCAGGCTCTTGCGGTAGCTGACCAGTTCGCGCAGTTCCCGCTGGTCCCTGTCCGGAATATAGCTTGGCTGTAAAAGGCCATGCTGTAAAAGGTCAGCGATCCATTCGGAATCCTTTACATCCGTCTTCCTGCCCGGAACCGCTTTCATGTGCTGGGCGTTTACCACCATGGCATGTAGGCCGGAGGATTCCAGGATGTTGTACAGGGGCTTCCAGTAGGAAGCGGTGCTTTCCATGGCGACCATCTGGCATCCGCCTTTGGACAGCCAGTCAGCCAGTTCCAGAAGTTCCCTGGTGGTTGCGCCAAACTCACGAATCTCCTGCTCTTTGCCATGGATAAAGCAGGCGACCATAAGTTTTTTATGCACATCAATACCACAACAATTGTCGTAAACTTTCTTCATAAACGGCACCTCTTTCCGAGAAAATTTACGGCACGGTTCTCTGTCTTTTGATATTTTACTATGCGTCCTTTTGCCATGTAAGGCTGGACAGGTGGTGGTGCAAATGAGAGAACCATAAACCAGTTTACTGTGCGGGCTGCAAGCCCAAAACAAGAACCGATCTTAGCCGATAAGATCATTATAGTCTATCTTTATAGCAAAAGGAATAGATTATCGGCCTGCCCCCCTGTTTCATGCGCAGTGGTGCCAACGCGGGGCATGGGGGTTTACT
>CAYMGZ010000040.1:0-12629 GCA_964390095.1 uncultured Lachnospiraceae bacterium
TCTCTCTGTTGTGTCGGTCATTGTTGTGATCATAGCAGCCTACCTGATCTACAACTTGGTGCACTACAAAATGTTTGACGATTACAAGGAGTATCTTGCCGACAACGAAGCATATGAGGAAGGTGTGGCATTTTCCGCAAAGAATGATGCTTCAAAGGATGTTGCCGGGATGGTCCTTGCGGCAGAAAATGATTTCCTGAAGCTTTACATTGATGTAAAAACGGCAGAGGTCGCGGTATATGACAAGCGCACGGGCACAACGACCTATTCCAACCCGAAAAACGGCGCGGAGGATGCGATTGCCAGCAAGACACACAAGGCGTACTTACAGTCGCAATTGATCGTGGATTTTTACAACGCGGCCCGCAACAGTTCCACCTACAACTCCTACGATTACTGTGTTTCACGCGGGCAGTTTGAGGTGCAGGGCATCACGGACGGCGTGCGCGTGCTCTACACGATTGGTGACATGAGCAGCCCGACGGGCATTGTGCCGGAATACATCGAGGAAGAGCGCCTTGAAACTTATCTGGCAAACTTAAGCGAGAAGAACGCGAAATATGTCAGACAGCGTTACAGTGCGTGGGAAGATAAGGAAGGCTGGGTCACAATCATTGACGGCGCGAAGGGTGCGCCTTCCCAGATGCGCAGGATGAATGAGTATCTGGCGGAAGCGGGCTATACCGAGGAGGATTACAACCAGGATATGCTTGCGTCCGGTGTGGACGGTGTGATCCCGACCTATTTTATGATCCCGCTGGAGTACAAACTGGAAGCGGACGGTTTGAAGGTCCGTATCCCGGTGGACCACATCGAGGAGAACGGCGACGGCAAGCTCTACCGTATCCAGCTTTTGCGTTATTTCGGCGCATCGGACATGGCGGATGCGGACGGCGGTTACATACTTGTTCCAAATGGCGCAGGTTCCCTGATTTATTTTAACAACGGAAAGACGGACGCATCCGCGTACAGCCAGTATGTGTACAACATCGACCCGGTATCGGCGGAGTACCTTGTAAGGGAAAACACGGAGCCGGTGCGGATGCCATTTTACGGGATGTACTATAAGAATACGGATACCGGTATCTTTACCGTGATCGAGAAAGGTGACAGCCACGCGATGGTCAGCGCGAATGTGGCAGGATCCTTAAACTCCTACAATTACGCATACCCGACCTTCATTTTGCGTGGTTCCGATTCTTTGGCGATGTTCGGTACAAGCGGGAATGCGGCGAACCTGCCGATCGTGGAGCCAAAGATTTATAGCACGGATATCATCGTGCGCTATAGTTTCCTTGAAAAAGGGAAAGGTACTTATTCCGGCATGGCGAACTATTACCGCGAAAAACTGGTTGCAGACGGCACGCTCAAGGCACTTGAGAAAGCTTCCGATATCCCGTTCTACATGGACTTAATCGGTGGCGTAAAAGTCGATGCAAATGTGCTTGGTATTTCTTATCTTGATGTTTTTGCAATGACAACTTACGAGGAAGCGGAAGAGATTGTGGATGACCTTGCAGCGGGCGGGGTAAACCGTCTGGTGTTAAATTATCAGGGGTGGTTCAACGAGGGTTACTACCACGATGCACCAAGCAAGATCAAGCTTGTGAAGGAACTTGGGAGTAAGAAGGCATTGGAGCGCCTGACGGATAAAGTCGAGGCGGCGGGCGGCAAGCTCTACGGGGATGTCGCGTTCCAGAAGGTTTCCTTTATCGCGGACGACTACAATTACACAAGGGAATCGGCACGTTATTACGGTGCTGGCTATACCTTATCCTTTGGCCAAGTCAACCCGGTCACTTTACAGCAGACGTATGCGCTTGGGTATAAGGAAACACTCTACAATGTAATTTCGCCAAAGTTCCTTGTCCGCTATGTTGACAAATTCGCGGATAAGATTGGCAAGTATGATATTTCCGGTATTTCGTTGCGGGATCTGGGCGACTTGCTCACATCCGATAAAAAGCGCACGGAGGTCATCTTGCGTGAACAGGCAAAGGAGATCGTGAAGGCGCAGTTGGGGAAACTGGAAAATACGGGGAAAGATCTGATGGTAAGCGGTGGCAACGCCTACACATGGGGCTACAGCGATGACCTGATCAACATCCCGGTTTCCGGCAACCGTTACCTTATCATCGACCGGGATGTGCCGTTCTACCAGATGCTTGTGCACGGCTATGTCAACTATGCGGGGCAGGCCGTCAACCTGGACGATTCTTTTGACAGTGTGGACAGCATCCTGACCATGATCGAATATGGCTCGGCACCACATTTTACCTTTACAGGCAAGGCTTCGAGTGAGATGAAGTACACGGGTCTGAATAGTATGTACAGTACGACCTACAAAAACCAGGCGGAGACTGCCACGGCAAACGAAAATATTTTCTCATGGGACCAGCTGGCAAAGGATGTATATGGCAAGGTCAACGGCGTGCTCCGGAATGTGGCCGATGCACAGATCACAAAGCATGAGGTTCTCGCGTCCGGTGTGGTCAAAGTGGAGTACAGCAATGGTATCACGGTTTATGTCAACAAACTGGATGTGGCGGCGGATGCGGATGGCAGTACGCTTGCGGCAAAATCTTATGAGGTAAGGGGGGGAGAAAGATGAGCAGCCAAGCAAAAAAGAAAAAGGGAATGACCTTAACGGGGAAACGCGCAGTCGTCGGATTGCTCTTTATCTCCCCGTGGATCGTAGGGTTCCTTGCGTTCTATGTGCGCAGTTTTGTCATGACGATCCAGTTTTCCCTCTCCGAGGTTATCGTAAATGCCGGTGAGGGCGGGTATACGTTAAGGTTTACAGGGCTGGAAAATTTTCTGTATGAGTTTACGAAACATCCGAGTTTTTCCCAGACGCTTGTAACTTCCCTGCAGGATATCCTGATTGATGTGCCGCTGATTGTGTTTTTCAGTTTGTTTATGGCATTGCTTTTGAACAAGAAGTTCCCGGGCAGGACTCTGGTGCGCGCGATCTTTTTCATCCCGGTCATCATGAACGCTGAGGCAATTGTCTCGGCAATTGAGATGGCAAGGACGGCAATGATGGGCGGCGTGTCCGCCACATCGGCGGCAATCGCCGAATCTGCGTCAAGCGGTGTCAACATGGATTATTACCTGGCGCTGTTCAAGGAGCTGGCACTCCCGGATTCCCTGCTTGATTATGTGGTGGGGGCAATCGGGCGTATCAATGACATCATCTCGGCATCCGGCGTGCAGATCGTCATCTTCATCGCGGCGCTGCAGTCGATCCCGTCCTCCCTTTACGAGGTGGCAAAGATCGAGGGCGCGACCGGGTACGAGACGTTCTGGAAGGTTACTTTCCCGATGGTGCTGCCACATATCATCACGAACATTGTCTACACGGTCGTAGATTCGTTCACGAACAGCGAGATTGTGGAGATGGCGTACAAAACGGCGTACACGGACCATATGTGGGGCTTAAGTTCCGCGATGAGTTTCACGACAACCGTCATTGTCTGCCTGATCCTTGGGGTTGTCTGTGGCTTGATCCAAAAGCGGACGTTCTACTATAACTAGGAAAGGAGGGGATAATATGCAGCTTGCACAAAATTATAAAGCAAAATTCCAGGCGATGAAGGAAGATAAGCAATTTGCGAATGACAGGCGCAAGGCCGCCCGGATTTCGAAAAAAGTTGTTCTTGGCCTTTTCAAGGCGGTGGTGTTGATTGGGATCAGTTACATGATCTTAAGCCCGCTCATCGGTATGGTCAGCAGCTCTTTCTTCTCCGACAGCGATGTGTATAACCCGATGGTTTACCTCTTTCCGGTGGAAGGGACGCTGGAACGTTACACAACTGCAATCAAGATCATGAGTTACGGGAAGGTGCTGTTTAATACAATTATTTACGACCTGAGCCTGATGGCAGTGCAGCTTTTGATCTGTTCCCTGGTCGGTTACGGTTTTGCGAGGTTTGATTTCCCGTTTAAGAAAGTATTCTTCGCGTGTGTCGTTGTCATGATCGTGCTCCCAATGAACACCATCATGCTCCCGCTCTACATGACTTTCCGTAATTTTGGGCCGTTTGGGAATCTGCTTTCCACGCCGGTCCCGATGTACATCATGACGGCGCTCGGCTGTGGCCTGCGCTCCGGTTTGTACATTTACATTTTTAACCAGTTTTTCCGCGGGTTGCCGAAGGAGATTGAGGAGGCGGCGTTCGTGGATGGCGCGGGGATGTTCTACACCTATTCCCGCATTATGTTGGTCAACGCGATGCCATCCGTTATCACAGTGTCCATCTTCTCGCTTGTATGGCAATATAACGATTCGTTCTACGCGAGGATGTTCACGATCAGCGCGAACACCCTGCTAAGCAAAAAGATTGGTTCGCTTTCCGATACGGTGGCGAACTCCTATCAGATCAACGATCCGACGGTTTTGCAGCTCTACACTTATGCAGGCATCGTTTTGTTAATCATCCCGGTACTTTTGATCTACGTGCTCTTACAGAGGAAATTCATCGAGGGCGTGGAGCGCAGCGGTATCGTGGGCTAATATTATTTTTGCACTGCGGCGGGGTTTCCCGCCCGCAGGCGCGGCTTTGGCTGGCAGTGCTTCTGTTATTGCAGGAATGCTGTAATGGAAATAAAATATATTTTCAACAAGTTAAGGAGGAGAAGTATGTTTAAGAAAAAAAGACTGTTAGCGGCAGGTCTGGTAATGTCGATGGCAATTACCGGCTGTGGCGACAATGGGGGGGATACCCCTACACCGACCCCGACGACGGCACCGGTACCAACGGCAACCACGGCACCGACCCCGACGACGGCACCGGCGGCAACGCAGGCACCGGAGAGCACCCCGACGCAGGCACCGGTACCGACGGATACGCCGAGCTATGAGGCGGGCAAGGTCGTGGATTTTGAGGATGGTAATTTCAGCTTTATCTCGGTAAAGGAATCCCTCCCGACCTGCGCGGAGGTGGAGCTTTCCATCGTGGATTTCGGTGGTTCCAAGGCATTACAGGTCGTAGCGCCGGACACAAAGAAATTCCCGTATGTGGCGATTGATATTTCAAGCCTTGCGGGCGATGCGGTTGAGAGCGTGCGCACGATCGAGATGGACATGGGGGTTGTTTCCCCGGATGGTACTTTCTATGCGGCATCCGGCAACATTTATTATTATGTCGGCGAGGATAACGCGGAGAAGACCGCGCCTTGGTCCGTGTACATGGCGGTGAAGAACCCGAAGCGGACTACGATGACTCTTGCGGAGGACGAAAGCTTTAAGGCAGGGTCGAAGAATATCATCATCGTTACGAAAGAGACGGATAACGCCATTGAACCGGCAGGTGCAACCAACACGGTTTACATTGACAATATCGTGTTAAAGGATGCGGATGGCAATGCGATCGCGCTCAACACCGCAGCGGAATTTAACGGGCCGGATGGCTTTGCAGACCAGGATTGGAGCAACCTCGTGCAGGTGAAGGATGAGGTCAGCCTGCCGGGCATGGTAGGTAAGACGGGCGGCAGCTGGTGGCCAGTGACCGGTATTTCAACCGATCCGGCACAGGCGGACGCGAACTACGTTGATGCGTCCACGTTTGGACCGGGGATGATCATGACAATCTACTGCTCGTTTGATGCGGCAAGCCTGGATGAGTGGCAGAGAAACATTAAGCTGGTCGGCCAGTACTATGAGGTGGAAGGCTCCGAGGTTGGTGCCCCGTCCTGGGAGAATGGCTACACAAGCGAAGATGGCAGGGCAGAATATAAGGATGGCAATTTAAGTGTCGGCGCACTTACCTTTAACGATTCCTACACCATCGCACAGGTAACTTACGACGAAGTTGCGCAGTATTTTGGCGAGGATTGGTTTAAGTATGTTAAATTCCTTGGTGTTGCAGATTATGGCTTCCCGCTTGATGTTACAAGTGTAACGGTCGGCTACGAGAAGAAAGTCCTCCCGGCAACCGTCAACAATACGGAAATTGAAGGCTTTAACGTAAAGGCAGCCGGATGGGCGCAGGCGGGCGTACAGACCGTGGCAGGCGGCGGAACTTTTGATGTCAGCCTCTTAAAGCCAGGCTGTGTTGTCACAATCAACTACAAGTCCGAAGGCGATGTATGGCTGGTTGCAAGCCCGCTTGAGGACAGTGGCGCACCTTATGAATGGACGAGGATCGCACAGCAGCAGGCGGCGAAAAATGACGACAACAACCAGTGCCAGATTACTTATGACCAGATCGTTGCGGCACTTGGCACGGAAGATTTCTCGACCCTTGCAAAACTGGAATGCGAGTCCGACCAGGAATGGGAAGTTTACAGCGTTTCCATCGGTGAGTACGCACCGGAGGCATTAAAGTTCACGGATGAGGTCAGGCTCGATGATTCTGCCGTAAAGGCAGCGGGCTGGGCACAGGCCGGTGTGACAAGGGTTGCGGACGGAGGGACTTTTGATTACACATTACTTGTTCCGGGAACCGTCATCAACGTATACTATAAGGAGAACGGCGCAAATTATTGGCTTGTGGCAAACCCGGCAGATGGTGCACCGTATGGCTGGTCGCGTGTCGGCAATGGTGACAATGGTGTTGTTTCCCGCATGGATCCGAAAAAGTGCATAATGCAGATCACCTATGACCAGCTTGTTGCGGCACTCGGCACGGAGGATTTCTCAACCATGGCGAACCTGCAGGTTGAATCCAGTGCAGAATGGGAGATTTACGGGATCGGCATCGCGAAACTGGCAGAGTAAGGACAAAAGCCAGAGGTCTTTATATGGTACAGCAAATGTTTGAAAAACAAAGAAATGGAGGATTTATATGTTGAACAGCAAAATCAAAAAGGCATCCGCACTTGTCCTGACCGGCGTGATGGCAGTTTCGATGACGGCATGCGGCGGAAATGAGGAAAGTGACCCGACCCCAACCCCAAAGCCAACCCCGACGACGACGGCAGTGACCCCGGATGATCCGAATAAGGAGAATCCGGACACCCAGAACACGTCGGACGATAACACATCCGTAGAACCTTGGGCAGGTTCCACGCCAAGGACAATCCGTATCGGTACTTGGTATGACCATTATTATGACAGTACGCATGATGATATTTACGACCAGCCGGAGGTATCCAACCTTGAGACCGCGCAGATGCAGCTTGACAATGTGCGCCGTGTGGAGGAGAAGTACAATGTGCGTATCGAATATGTCAACCTGACATGGAATGGTATCATGGAATCGATCAATACTTCCATTATGGCAGGCTCCCCGGACTGCGACCTTTACGAGTCCGACTTACAGTGGGGTGTGCCGGCCGTCATGAACGGTTACGCCACGGCACTTGAGGATATCACGTCGCCAAACGATGATATCTTTACCGACCAGATCGTGTTCCGCTACCTTGACATCCCGGGGATGGATAAGCACTATATGTTCCAGGGTGCGACACTTGACCTTGGGGCTTACCCGCTTGGCTTTAACATGAACCTGATTGAGGAAGCCAACCTTGAGAACCCGCAGGATCTCTACGACAGGGGCGAGTGGACCTGGGATAAATTTACCGAGTACCTGCGTGTTTTGACGAAGGATACGAACGGCGACGGTGAGCCGGACCAGTATGGTTTCACGGGCTGGTGGACAACAATGTTTAATTACCTGCTGATGTCGAACGGTACCCATGTTGCGGCAGGTGCACAGGAAATGTTAAGTTCCCCGGCAACCATTGAGGTATTGGAGCTGATGTACCAGATTTACCAGACCGACAAGACGGCAAAGCCGTGGAATGCGGATGACTGGGATGCGAACAATATCTTTGATGATGGCAAGGTCGGGTTTTGGATTTCAGCCGCATGGATCCAGAATGAGAAATCTTCCGCTGACATCGGGTTCGAGTTTGGCGTTGTCCCGTGGCCGGTTGGACCGAGCGGAAACCCGGATACCAATTCCCAGATCGCGGTGGCAGGTAACTGGTCAATGATCCCGGCAGGTGTGGAGCGTCCGGAGCTTGTATACCAAGTATTTAAGGAATATACGAACTGGTATGACGGTGATCTTGAGTACCGCGACGATACCGAGTGGTTCGAAGATATGATGGAGACGGAGAGGAACTTCGAATACTTAAAGATGATGGGAGAGTCCACCCCGTGGTTTGACCTTTGGGATAAGATCGGTACGATTGATGCCGGCAACAAGATGGTCACATCGGCTGCGGACCAGATTATGACCCCGGCACAGGCGGCGGAGCAGCAGAAGCAGCTGGTACAGGATTACCTCGACTTAAACTTTGGAAAGTAATTGGTTTGCCAAACAAAACGGGCAGGAGTTTGCCGGATCCATATGGCATTAGCTTTTGCCGGTTGGTTTCCAGGTAGGGGAAACAGGGCTGTCATCTGACAGCCCTGTTTTTAAAACAAAAATTGCAAATCTATAAGGATGCAAAATAGTGCATCAATAGTGCAAAATAAAGCAAAATAAAGCTTGCATTCCACACTAAAATATAGTATAATGCAAATATAAGGAAAAAAGAAGAAAAAATAGTGGTGCAGCAATAAGGAAAATGCACCATAAACATGGTTGAATTATAGTGCAATATGCAAGAAGTGCAAGAAGTGCAAGAAGTGCAAGAAGTGCAAGAAGTGCAAGAAGTGCAAGAAGCAAAGAAAGGGGTAGCAAAAATGAGCAATGTAAAAATGTTGACGGAGAATCTGACAAACATCCCGTGGCAGGACAAGCCGGAGGGCTATGTGGGGCCGGTATGGCGCTATACCGAGAACCCGATCGTAAACCGCAACCCGATCCCGGGCGTGGCAAGGATTTTTAACAGTGCGGTCGTGCCGTATGAGGGGGCATTCATCGGCGTGTTCCGCGCGGAGCAGAACGACGGCGTGCCGCACCTGTACCTTGGGCGCAGCAAGGACGCGATCCACTGGGAGTTTGAGACCGAGAAAATCAAGATGGTAAACGAGAAGGGCGAGCCGTACATGCCGCGTTACGCGTATGACCCGCGCCTTGTGAAGGTGGAGGATGCCTATTACATCATCTGGTGTACCGATTTTTATGGCGCGGCATTAGGGCTTGCAAAGACAACCGATTTCAAGACGTTCACGCGCCTTGACAACCCATTCATCCCGTTCAACCGCAACGGCGTGCTCTTCCCAAGAAAGATTAACGGCAATTTCGTCCTGCTCTCCAGGCCAAGTGATTCCGGCCATACGCCGTTTGGCGATATTTTTGTCAGCGAGAGCCCGGACCTTGTATACTGGGGCAAGCACAAGCATGTGATGACGCGCGGCTACAACCAGTGGTGGCAGAGCTTAAAGATCGGCGGGGGCGCTGCACCGATCGAGACGAGCGAGGGGTGGCTGTTGTTCTACCACGGCGTGACCGGGACCTGCAACGGCTATGTTTACAGCATGGGCGCGGCATTGCTTGACATCGATAACCCGTCCATTGTAAAATACCGCACAAAGGATTTCATCCTCACGCCGGAGAAATGGTACGAGGAGACCGGTTTCGTGCAGAATGTCGTATTCCCGTGCGCGGCGTTAACGGATGCGGCAAGCGGAAAGATCGCGATTTACTACGGTGCGGCGGACAGCTATGTCGGCCTTGCGTTCACAACCGTGGACGAGATTGTGACTTACATCAAAGAGCACCACACGGACAACGGGGATGACGGCACGATCGGGATCATCTAAACAAACACCCGAATCAGTGCTTTCCTGAAAAATAAAAAACGGCGCTGCCGGATGGCAACAGGCAGGCTTGGAAATTCAAAACTGGACAGAAAGGGCTTTTGCAGGATGGAAATATCCTCCGCAGCAGCCCTTTTCCGGTATATGCAGGGCTAAAAAACAGCAGATCCCCCGGGGCAGTGACGGAAAATGGCGCTGGGTGGGGATTTGCGGAACTCAAAAACAGCAAAACCCCGGGGCAGTGACGGAAGATGGCGCTGGGAGGGGGTTTGCGGAACTCAAAAACAGCAAAACCCCGGACAGCGCCGGAAAAAAATACTGGGAGGAACGAGCAGGATTTTTTTCCACGGAAGATGGCGCTGGGAGGGGGTTTGCGGAACTCATAATAGGAGAATTGTAAATTTATGGATTGGCACGAAATATATGATCGTGGGATTATAAACGGCGGCAACCTCTACCGCTTTGGCAAGCTGTTCACCCGCGCCGAAAACGGGGAGCACTTAACGGTCGGCTTCCTCGGCGGTTCCATCACGCAGGGCGCGCTTGCGACAACGCCACAGAAATGTTACGCGTATCTTGTATACCTCTGGCTAAAGGAGCAGTTCCCGGACGCAAAATGGGAGTACATCAACGCGGGCATCGGGGCGACAACCTCGCAGTTCGGCGTAGCGCGCGTGGAGAGCGACCTGTTGCGCTACGAGCCCGACTTGGTCTTCCTCGAATACTCCGTCAACGACCCGGACAACGATTTTTTTAAAGAAACCTTTGAGGGCACGGTCAGGAGAATCCTCACGGCAAAATCCCGCCCGGCGCTCTTTATGTTCAACAACGCGCAGTACGATGGCAAGGGCGATTCCGCGCGGGTACACAATGAAATCGGGCGCGCCTACGGCCTTCCGATTGTTTCCATGAAAACATCCCTTTTCGCGGAAGTCGCGGCGGGAAGGATTTTGGCTCCCGACATTTCGCCGGATAACCTGCACCCGAACGATTCCGGGCACCGGTTGGTGGCGGATGTGATCCTAAACCTGCTCGCAAAAATCTTCTGCGCCGTTTCGGGCGGGCAGTGGGAGTGTAAGGGTCTGCAGGCAGAAGAAAAAGAGCAGGGCAGCATCCTTGCCTCCGGCGCAGAAAACCATGCTGCAAGAAAAACAGACATCCCATCAGGGCATTGCATGGTCCGCTGTGAAAGAGCTTGCGTCCGGATTGACAATACAGAAAATGGCGCAGGGTATTTCCTTCTTCGCACCGGGGACAAAATCCTGTTCACACAGGATCTCCCGTTCACACAGGATCAGGATACGATAAGGCCGCCGGTGACAAAAAACCGCTTTGCGGGTTCGGTGCGCTACCAGAACCCCGATTTTAAAACCGGGAACCCACCCGGCGTGACGCTGAACACAAACGGTTTCACACCCGACCCGCGCCCGCAGGAATACGGTGTTGCCGATGTGTTTAAGAACGGCTGGCGGGCAGATGCAGAGTGCAGCTTTTTTGAAATCACCTTCGAGGAGGTATCCAGCATCAGCGTGCAGTTCTGCCGCACCGTAAAACAGCCCGCGCCGATTGCGAAAGCCGTGGTGGATGGGGATGAGGAAAACCAGGTTATTCTTGACGCGAATTTTGATGAAACATGGGGCGACTGCTGTTATTTGAAAGATATCGCGATGTGGCTGCCATCCGGCAGGCATACCCTTACGATCACGATTGTGGAACGCCCAAAGCATATGGAGAGCGATTTCTACCTGATTTCCGTGATCACCGCATAGTATCTTGATCCGTTCCAAAACTATTTGCCGGGCTTTTGCCCCTTTCACACTTGCAGACATGCCAGAGCGCTTCGCCCACGGCACAAACTTTTCATTTACAGCGTGATTTCCCGGTGTTTTTGTGTTATACTACCAGAAAAGAACAAAGAATACGAGAAAATTTCGTGAAAAAGGAGGAGTGTTATGGCAGCCAAAACAGGGTTTCCGGTCGGGTATGAGGATTTTGCGATGATCCGCAAGGAGGGACTTTACTATGTTGACAAAACTGGATTTATCAAAACACTTTTGGAAAATCCCGGAAAAGTAAAGCTTTTTACGCGTCCGAGGCGTTTTGGGAAAACCCTGAACATGAGCATGCTGAAATACTTTTTTTCGGTGGACTGTGACCGTACGCTCTTTGACGGTCTTATGATTGCAAAGGAAAAGGAACTTTGTGGGAAATATATGGGGAAATTCCCGGTGGTTTCTTTAAGCCTCAAGGCGGTAGAGGGCGGGGATTTTGAGGAAGCAAAAGGGATGTTGCGCAGGATGGTCGGAAATGTGGCAATGCAATTCCAGTTCCTTGCCCAAAGCGGTAGGCTGGCAAAAGCGGAACAGGAGCAATACCTTGCACTGGTTGCCATGGATAAAACAGGGGAATATGCCATGCCGGATGGTGTCTTAAAGGACAGTTTGCGGATATTGACTTATTTGCTGTGGAAACATTATGGGAAGAGCGCCGTCCTTTTGGTGGATGAGTATGACGTACCGCTTGATCAGGCGTATCAGGCAGGGTATTATGACATGATGCTGGAATTGGTCCGCGGGCTGTTCGGGCAGGCTTTTAAGACGAACGAATGCCTTGCTTTTGCTATCCTCACCGGCTGCTTAAGGATTTCGCGGGAAAGCATTTTTACCGGGCTAAATAATTTTACGGTATATACCATAAAAGATACGCGGTATGAAGAAGCATTTGGCTTCACGGATGAGGAAGTAAGGAAAATGCTGGATTTTTATGATTTTACAGATCGGTACGATGTGATAAAGGAGTGGTACAATGGCTACCAATTTGGGAAGCAAGAGATTTGTTGTCCCTGGGATGTGGTCAATTACTGCGATGGACTTCGTGATGGAAGTGTTATAAAACCTCAAAATTATTGGGTCAATACAAGCAGTAATGAAATTGTTCGGCAGTTTGTAGTCAGGGCGGATCAAAAAACCAG
>CAYMGZ010000041.1:0-12426 GCA_964390095.1 uncultured Lachnospiraceae bacterium
TCCAGTACCAAGTCCTTTCCGGCACTGTCCGGAGATATGCTGTTTTAAGTTCCCCATATGCTTATACTATAATCTTCCTTTGTGTTCATTTTGTGTAAGAACCTTGAAAGAACTGCGGCCCTTTTTTGCATATCGTGTGAAAACTATCTTTTCACGGGTCGATGGCCAGGGTCAGCTGTACTTCTTCCTCCGCCTCATGCTTAAAATCCGCAATTTTTTCCTGGTTTACCACCGGGAGTTCATCCAGCGAGGATACCCCGAAGCTGCGCAGGAATTCCTCCGTCGTGCCAAACAAAATCGGCCGGCCCGGTGCGTCCATCCGCCCGACCTCACAGGCTAAGTTGTACTCAATCAGCTTGTTTACCGCATGGTCACTCTTGACCCCGCGGATTGCCTCGATCTCCTGCTTTGTGATCGGCTGCTTATATGCAATGATGGAAAGTGTCTCCAACAGGACATCCGTGAGCACATGTTTTTTCGGGACATGTGCAATCTTCACGAGGTATTCGTACATGGATGCCTTTGTACACATCTGGAAGGCATTTTCCAATTCAATGATCTGGATGCCATGCCCTTCCTGCCCATAACAGGCCATCATTTCCTGCAGCGCCCCCCTTACCGTGGCGGTATCCTCACCCACGGCCGCGGCGATCCGCTCCACCTCGACCGCCTCCCCCATCGTAAATAAGATTGCCTCTATGGCTGCCTCCAGTTCCTTCCTCTCCATACCACATATGCCCCCAAAATCCTTTATTCAAACGAAAAATGATCGACCGGCGCGATATCCTCCGCCAGATAATCAATCTCAATGTCCTCAAACAGTTCCTTCTGGCTGATGGCAATGCGCCCCATCTTCATCAGCTCCAGGATGCCAAGGAAGGTGACAATGACATCCATCTTGCCATGGCTTTCCAAAAGCAGCCCCCGGAAGCTGAAATGCCGGTGCTCCACCCCAAACTGCTGGATCTGCAGGATCTTGTCCGAAAGCCCGATCTCCTCCCGCTCAATCCGCCCGAATTTGCTGCGGATCGGGTCAATCTTGTCTGTCTGGCGCTTCATGATGGACAAAAAAACCGCGTGCAGCTTTGAGAGCGTCAGGTCCGCCAGAAGCTCCTCTGCGTGGATTTCTTCCTTGTAATCCGCGATTTCTTTCGGGACGGTGCTCCCCTTAAAGAGCACCATCGACGCGTCCATCTGCCGGTCCTTCAGTTCCTGCGATATGTATTTATACATCTTGTACTCCAACAACCGCTCGACAAGCTCCTGCCTTGGGTCCGCCGTCTCCTCATCCTCTTTTTCCTCCTTCGGCAAAAGCATCTCCGACTTGATCCGAAGCAGGGTTGCCGCCATCACAAGGAATTCGCTCATCACGTCAAGGCTTTTTTCCTCCATCTGCCGGATATAATCCATATATTGCTCCGTGATCTGTACGATCGGGATATCATATATATTTATTTTGTTTTTATCAATCAGGTGCAAAAGCAAATCGAGCGGCCCTTCGAACGCTTCCAGTTTTACCGGTATTCCCATACAACATCCATCCCGCACATATTTTTTGCCAAAAAAACGGCTGCCGGACGATGACAAAGTCCGGCATACCTTATAACTATACCTATTTTCCCGACAGTTGTCAAGGAGCTTGCGGCAGTTACTGTTTAAAATACTGCTTCCACACGGACAAAAGCGCATCCGAATACTTCGCCTTTTCCACGGCATCCGCCGTCACAAGGGGAACGCTCCCCAGTTCCTTCCCCCCATACATAAAAGAAACATACCCGGCGGGCGTTCCCGCGGCAACCGGGGCTTGTAGGCTTTCCTCGTAGGTAAACACAAGCTCGATGCCGTCTTTTTTGACATCCTTCCCGCAAAGCTTCGCAAATTCCTGCTGCGGCACGAGCGCAATTTCCTTTTCCACGCCGGATTTGACCGGCACGCTCCCGATCACGTCCGACGCGAAGTCATGCCGGTAGAGCTGGTAGTTCGCAAACCCGTAATTCAACAGCTTTGCCGCCTCCTGAAACCTTGTCTTCGTGTCCGGTGCCGCCATGATGACCGCGATTAAGTTCATGTCGTCACGCCTTGCCGTTGCGGAAAGGCAATATTTCGCAAGCCCGGTTGACCCGGTCTTAAGCCCGGTGATCCCCTGGTAGGACTTAATCAGTTTGTTTGTGTTCGTCAGCCCGAACTCCGTCTGCCCCCTCGAAGTTGTATGTACAAAGGTATCCATCCACACGGTGGAATAATTGCTGATTTCCGGGTGGTTCATAATCAGTTCACGCGACATTTTTGCCACGTCAAGGGCACAGGAATAATGTCCGTCCGTATCTAACCCATAGCAATTCACAAAATGGGTGTTCTCCATGCCAAGCTGTGCGGCGCGCGCGTTCATCTGCGCCACAAAGGCCTCTTCCGACCCTGCGATGAACTCCGCCATCGCCACACTTGCGTCGTTCGCGCTCGCGATGCTGATGCACTTGATCATCGTCTCAACCGGCTGTTTCTCGTTTGGCTCAAGATACACCTGCGACCCGCCCATCGACGCGGCATGCTCGCTCACGCCCACCTCGTCCGTCAGGCTGATCTTCCCGCTCTGCACGGCCTCAAAGATCAAAAGCAGTGTCATGATCTTCGTGATGCTCGCAGGGCGCAGCTGCTTGGTCGCGTCCTTTTCCACAAGCACCTCGCCGGTGGAGCCCTCCATCAGCACGTATGCCTCACTCGTCAGCGTGATCTCTTCCGCCCCGGCACGCCGTGCCGGGAACTGCCCCACTGCCAGGGACAGGACACAGAACAAGGCCAAAAAACGCCCTGCCCTATGGTTTCCGATTTTTTCCATCCCCGCCCTCTTGTTTTTTCCCGTTGTTTTTTCTGCCTTTTTCCCCTGTCTCGTTCCCAGATCTTCCATGTCCGCACGCACCTAAAAAATATCTTGTCATATTGTACGGGCGTTCGGGCAGATTTATTACTGAAAATGAACAAGCAAACGATTGTTTTTTTGGCAGCCCCCTCATAAAATAGAAAAAAACGGTGGTCCACTGCCATGCCCCATCCCCCACGTAAAAGAGCCCGCCGCAGGGGAAAAAAACGTGGAAGGCTTTTCTTCCTCCTTGCCGCCCTGCTCACCCTCACCCTCCGCCCCGTGCTTTACCGGATACCGTGGCACCTGCCTTTCACGCCGCATTTTACAGAAAGCTATGTGCTGCTTGCACCGGGCGATGGCTATCCCTTAAAGGTCAGCAATTTCGCCTCCATCGCATCCTGCAAAAGCTCCGTCCCCCTTGTTGCGACCGTTACACAGGGCGGCTATGTGCGCGCCAGGAAATGCGGCAAAACCGTGATCACCGCCACATTGCGCGGGAAGGGCAGCAAAAAAATCCGCTGTCTGGTCCAGGTGAGTGAGCCAAATAAAACAAGCCTCCTCCTTCGCGCAAGGCAAAGCACATATCTTTACCTTAAGGGGCTGCGCTTCCGCCTCGGCGTGAAATATAAAAGCGGTGACCGCCGGGTTGCCAAGGTAACAAGCACCGGCAAAGTCACCGCCGTCAGCAAGGGAAAAACAGTGGTCACCATCACCTACAAGGGAAAAAAATTTGAGTGCCGGGTGACCGTAAAATAAACCGGCCACCCGGCACTATCCCACAAAAAGCACCCCTGCCGTTTCCCTTCCGTCAGGTCAGCTCACTCATGACAATGTTTTTAATCTTGCGCACAAGCGTGCCTGCCTGCCCGATCCCGACCTGCTGTGCGCCAAACAGCAGCGTGACCCCGTATTTTGGCTCATTGGAGAAAAATGTGCCAAGCCAGCCGTCCCAGCCGTATTCCCCCTTCCCGGAGAACAGTGTTGTCCTTGCCTCATCCTCACAGACGCGCATCAAATTGCCATAAGTGTAACCGCCCATCCAGACCCATCCCTGCTGCAGGTAAGGCTTCTGGCGCTCGTTCAGCCCCCCGTGTGTCAGGTAGCGCACTGCAGCTTTGGGCAGCAGTTCCTTTCCCTGCCATTTCCCATCATTCAGGAGCATCTGTGCAAAATTTGCATAATCGTCAAGCGTCGAACATAACCCCGCGCCACCGGACTGGAAAGCCGGAACCACATCCCGCTCGTAGCGCAGCCCAAGATGGTCCGTGCGAAGCTCCACAAGCCCGTTTTCCCCATAATCATACACTTTGGCAAAACGTTCCCTTTTCTCCTGCGGCACGTAAAAATCAGTGTCCTTCATCCCGAGTGGTTCAAAAAAATGCTCTTTTAGGAAATCCCGGAAAGACATACCGCTGACTTCCTCCACAAGCGCACCAAGGACATCCGCCGAAGCGCCATAGCAAAACCGTTCCCCCGGCTCAAACGCAAGCTCCGCCCCCGATATTTTCTGCGCGAATTCCTGCGTGGTCATTGGGTCTTCCCCGTACAGCCGGTTCGCAAGCTCGCCAAACACCTTGCCGCTTTGCCTCCCCCACGGTGTGTCATCCGGATAGACAATGCCCGAGGTCATGTTCATCAGGTCGCGCACCATGATCGGCGTTTTCGACGGCACACTCCCCCCCTCGTTGTAAACACGGGCATTCCAAAAGCAGGGCAGGTACTCCCCAAGCCACCCGCTAAGGTCAAGCTTCCCCTGCGCCACAAGCTGCATCACTGCCGCCGCGGTCACCGGCTTTGTCATGGAATACATCCGGAATATCGTATCCCTTGTCATCTTTTTGCCATGCCCAAGATCCCGGAAACCATTTTCGCAATATACCTGTTCCATACCGTTCTTCAACACAAGTACATTTGCGCCCGCAACCTCCCCACGCCCAACCGCACGCTGCAGTGCCGCATCAATTTTCTCCTTCATCATTTCCCTCTTTTCCCCGTCGCCGGACTGGTATAATGTTCCTTACAATAATTTACAAAACAATATATGGGGTATCTTTCTCCCTTTTTTGATAAATCATTTCCAGGGAACGGATCACCGCATCCTTTGGCTGCACCGGATTTCCCCTGTGGCTTAACACAAGGTAAGTCACGTCAAGCTTCTTTAATACCGTAATCATCTCTTGCAATTTCTGGACATTGTAGACCATTTTTATAACATATCCCGATCCCCCCGGTTGTTGTCCGTTCCCGTCTTTTCCTTTTTGTTCCGCATGTTCCGCCGGAAATTTTTTCCCCGCCGCGTACAGCGCATCCCCGCAGAACGCGTACTCCCTCCCATAACAAAGCATGACGCAGTCCTTTGCATGGCCCGACGGCAGCGGCAGCAGGCGGATGGGAACCGACGGGTCTAAAACAACCTCCCCCTCCACCACGGTTCCGTCTCCCACATGCCTTAAGGTCTCCCGCCCCGCATACAGTGCCCTGCAGGCGACCTCCCCCATATTTTTTGTATGGTCGGCGTGGAAATGCGACAATACTGCGACAACATCCTTCCCGATGGCCGCTATGTGCTCCCTCGCCTCCTTACAGCTTCCCACATCGTACACATAGACACAGGAATCCGTCTCAATGAAAAACACATCCGCGGACAGGGGGGCATCACTTTCCGGGAGATAGAAAATCCTACCGGATAAGTTCCTCAAATTGCCGGATCCGGATATCCTTCCCGGACTCATCCCCATCCCCCCTTTCCCCCGCAAAAACTGCGGCATCGAAAACCGGAATCCCCATCCCGCGCAGTGCTTTTGCAAACATCCCCTCTCCGGGAACAAGCTTTCCGGAAAAGCTTCCGTCATATACCTGTTCCACCCCGCACGACGGCGACCGCGGCTGTAAAATTGCCGCAACGACCTCCTCCCCCCGTATCCTCCCAAGTACCGTTTGGATCCCCGCGCGGAAACAGTCATCCACATTTTTTCCTGCCCGGTTCACCGCCACACCGTTCACCAGTTCGACGGGGATGCGCGGCACGGGAAGCCCGCCTTCCACCTCCGGGCAGACTTCCACCACCGAAACCGCCTTTTCTTCCAGATAGCGAACCAAGTCTTCCCTGTAATTATTCCCGCCGTCATATTTGCAGTTGCGCCCTAACAGGCAGGCGCTGACCAGCACTTTTTTCTTCCCCATGATCCCCCTCTTTTCCCAAAGCCGCACCGGCCGGAAAATCCCCGGCTCACATTTTTCATTCTTCCGCGTGGGACGGGCCGCTTCCCGAAACCGGGACATTTGCGGTTTGCCCGCCTTTTCCCTGCATTTTGGGCAGCAGCACATACAAAAGAACGCCTGCCGCCACGGCCACAACCGAGATCAGCTGGGAGGTGGACATCCACCCGATGCTGCCCCGGTAATCATTGCGCCAGAATTCCACGGTAAAGCGCCCCACGCCGTAAAGCACCAGATAAGCGGATGCCACGCGCCCGTCCTTCGGTTTTCTCGCGGCATAGAAAAGCAGCAGCCCGCAGATCAAAAAATCCCCCGCCGATGAAATCAGCTGTGTCGGCACAAGCTTTACATTGTTCGGCGCAAATTTCGAATGGCGGAACGTGATCCCATACCAGGCATCCGTCTCCCGCCCGTAACAACAGCCCGCAAAAAAGCACCCCAGCCTGCCAAGCCCCTGTGCCAGGGCAACCGATGGCATGACAAGGTCAAAATATTTTAAGAAGCTGACCTTTTTTTTGCGGCAGTAAAAAAAGCTGACCAGCACACCGCCGATGATGCCGCCATAGACAACGTACCCGTTCTTAAAATCCCACAGGATTGACGGTTTCTTTATGATCGCGGGAAGCTCTACAATATAGTACAAAAGCCTTGTCCCGGCCAGACCGCCCACAATGGCACAGCAGAGAATCCCCCACAGGATGTCCTCACTAAGCCCCAGCTTTTTGCTGCGGTGCACACACATATAGTACGCGCTTAAAAACCCAAGCGCGATCATCAGCCCGTACATATGGATCGTCACGGGGCCGATTGGGATGTCATTAAACATAAACTTACCTCTTTTCTATTTAAAGTTCCGCATATGACCTACTCAATACTTTTTAACGACTCGATCATATCGATTTTTTTCAGCTTGAAATGCATCATGATCCCGATCAGCACCGCAAACAGTACCGTCAAAAGCCCGCTGTAAAGGAAGCTCACCGGCTTGATGATATGCCCGAACATTACCATGTCCACCTCGCAGGTTGTGATCACGTAACCGTGCAAAAGCTTCCCGCCTGCCATGCCAAGCAGGATGCCGATCAGGGTCAGGAGCACATTTTCCCGGTATACATACCCGCTGACCTCCATATCATAAAACCCAAGTACCTTCAATGTCGCAAGCTCACGCCTGCGCTCCGTGATGTTGATGTTGCTCAAGTTGTAAAGGACGATGAAAGCCAACATCCCTGCGCAGATGATTAGCACATATGTGATCACATTCAGGCTCCGCAGCATGTCGTCGATCTGCTTTTGCAGGGTGCTCGTTACCATGACCGAAGTCACAATGTCATTTTCCTTCAAAATGGCGGCAGCTACCGCCTCCTCCTGCGCCGTTCCATCCCCCGCAAACCGAAGGAAGCATTCATTGTAAATAGGTTTCTCGTCAAAAATCTGCTGATAGGTCTTTTCAGTCATAAACACATAATGGTAGATATAATTTTCCGCCACCGCCCCGATCTTTGCCGGGTAAAAGACCGCCGCGTCCGGCTGCAGCTGCACCGTATCCCCCTGTTTTACCCCAAGCATCCCCGCCAGCTTTTCCGTCAGGATGACCTCACCATCGCGGATGGCAAGCCGCTCTTTCGACGAACGGTCACGGAAGGTAAAAAATTTGTCGTACTCCGCCACATCCGGCAGCACCACCACATTGATGCTTTTGGTCGTGCCATCCGCCATAATATCCATCGCCGTCTCCCGCGCAAAGGATACATCCGCAATCCCCGGGTTTTCCAAAAGCCACCCAAGGAAGGCCTGTGCCTCCTCCTGCGTGGCACTGCCCTTCATTGCCACCGAGCCGTCATAGCGCCAAAGTTCCCCGTACTGGATATGTGCCATGACCCCGATGGAATCTTTTATGCCGAAACCAACCAAAAGCAGCGCCATGCAGCTGCCAATCCCGACCACCGTCATAAAAAAGCGCTTCTTATAGCGGAACATATTGCGCAGCGATGCCTTCCTTGTAAAACTTAAGTGTTTCCATATAATCCCAATACGCTCCAATAAAATCCGCTTCCCCGCTTTTGGTGCCGTTGGGCGCATCAGCGATGCCGGCTGCTCCTGGAACGCCCGCATACATGCGGCAAGGGTCGCGGCGAGCGTGCACAAAACCGCAAGCAGAACCGCCAGGACCGAATAGCGCACATGGATTGGCATCACAACGCCCGGCAGGCAGGGGTACATCAGCTTATAGGTTGTGACAACGATATAAGGGAATATCTTCCCGCCGGAAAAAACACCGACCACACTGCCGATCAGCGTTGCATACAATGCATATTTAATGTATTTCCCGGCAACCGCCCTGCGGCTGTAACCAAGCGCCTTGAGCGTCCCGATCTGCGTGCGCCCCTCATCCACCATGCGCGTCATGGTCGTCAGGCTGACAAGCGCGGCAACGAGGAAGAATATCCCCGGGAACACTTTGCTGATGGCATCCATGCGGTCGGCATCCTGCCCGAAACTGACATAGGATTCGACCGTGTTCCGGTCAAGGATGTACCACTCCGGCACCTCCATTCCCGCAACCTCCTCCCGGTTTTCCTCGATCTCGCGGTAAGCCTCGGCAATCTTGTTTCTGTTTGCGGTCAGCGTGGCATAATATTCTTCCTTCGCACCGGCAAGCTTTTGCTGCTTTTCTCTGAGGGAGCGCTCCGTCTCGTCAAGCTTTGCCGCCGCCGTGGCAATTGCTTCCTTCGCCTCCGCTTTCTGCCCTAAAAGCTCTGCCTCCTGCCCCAAAAGCTCCTGCTTCTTTGTTTCAAGTTCCGCGCGTGCCTGCCCGGCCTGTTCCTCCGCCTTTATGATCTCCTCCTCGGAAATCCCCATGACTGCCAAAATCTTTTTGATGTCATCCGGGCCTTGGCTGATCGCCTTTAGCTGTTCCACATACGCATCATATTCCTCCCTTGCCGCAGCCACTCTGGCTTCCTCCTTCGCAAGCGCCTCTTCCGCCTGCGCAAGCGCTTCTTTTGCCTGCACAAGCTGCGCGTCATACTCGGCAAAACGCTCCGGCAGCCCTTCCTCCTCTTTCGCAAGCGCCAGCCGCCCTGCCTCAATTTCCGCAAAGCCATCCGCCACCGCCTGCTCACCGTCAAGGATTTCCTTTTCCGCGCCGTTTAACTCCTCTTCCCTTCCCTTTACTTCCAAAAAAGCTTCATCCAACTCTTTGTACGCATCCGCCTGGACTTCTGCAAGGCGTGCCTTTGCGCGCCCCTTCCCGGTTTCCTCAAGCGCGCCGCGCCGCGCCTCTACCGCCTCATCATACGCATCGCCGTAGGAGGAAAGCTCTTTTGTCCCCTCGAATACCACATAGATTTCCGAATAATAATCCACAGCAAAATTTTCCGGCATCAGCACCACATAACCGGCAATCTTCCCATTGCCAATCGTGCCGGAACCACGCGTGGAAGCCATGTAACGCCCGGTCGTGACCGAACCGACGACCGTGACGGTATCCTCTGTCAGCGTCTCCGAAATCTCCCCGCCCGTCCCGGAAGAAAAGGTGACCTTATCCCCAAGCGAAAACCCCCTGCTTTTCATAAAGCTTTCGTCCATGGCGCATTCCCCCACCTTTTCGGGAAGCCTCCCCTCAAGCACAAGGTATTCGTTCACCTGTTCCGTCAGGGAGTACAGGCGCACCGCGACATCCGCATCCTGGTGCCTCACAAGGACATCCGCCGAAAATGCGCCGTCCGCTGTTTTTACGCCATCGGTCCGCCGTATGGCATCCAAATCCGCACGGCCAAGCCCCAGTGCAAAGACCACGCGGATGTCCATCATATTTGTTTTATCATAAAACGCATCCGCCGTGAGCAGCATGTCCGTCTTGCAGGCGCGCAGCCCCGCAAACATCGCAACACCTAGTGCCGAGATTAGCAGGATGGAGACAAAACGCTGCAATGAACCCCGTATCTCCTTGTGAAATTCTTTCCGCAAAACATTCTTCATACTAAGTCTCCTATTAAAAGTTCCGCATCTCCCCCTCCTGACACCAAATACCAGGGAAGGGATTTTCTGTCCGGGGGATATGCTGTTTTACTTGCCTACCACTCAATCTCCATCACGTCAACGGGGTTTTCGTTCCTTTTTTCCTCGCTTACTTTCCCGTTTTTGATGCGGATGACTTTGTCCGCCATCGGGGCGATCGCTGAATTGTGGGTGATGACAATGACCGTCATCCCTTTTTCCCGGCAGGTGTCCTGCAATAGCTTTAAGATTTGTTTCCCCGTATTGTAGTCAAGCGCCCCTGTTGGCTCGTCACAGAGCAGAAGCTTCGGGTTCTTCGCCAACGCCCTTGCGATGGAAACCCGCTGCTGCTCGCCGCCGGAAAGCTGCGCCGGGAAATTCCCCATGCGCTCCGATAGGCCGACCTCCGAAAGTACTTCCTCCGCCTTGCGCGGGTTCTTGCAGATCTGCAGCGCCAGCTCAACGTTCTCCTTCGCCGTCAGGTTCTGTACAAGGTTGTAAAATTGAAACACAAACCCAATATCATTCCTGCGGTATGTCGTCAGCCGTTTTTCACGGTATTTGCTGACATCCTCCCCATCCACAACGACACTTCCCCCGTCGCACACATCCATGCCGCCAAGAATGTTTAACACGGTCGTCTTCCCTGCCCCGGAAGGGCCCGCAACCACGACAAACTCCCCCTTTTCCACCTCAAAACTGATCCCGTCCGAAGCGTGGATCGTCACGTCGCCCATCCGGTAGGTCTTCCTTACATCCTTCAATTCTACAAATGCCATGCCAAATCTCCTCTTCCGCGCTGCCCGCGCACAACTTATATAATGGCCACAAGAACTTGCCAGGCAACCCGAATCACGAGCGAAAGGCTCTGGGGTCATCGCGGCAAATTTCATCGCCCGTGAGTATATCTATAAAATTGCAAGCACATGCCTTGTTTTTTCCACCGGCTTTTCCCCCACCGAGATTGCGGATAAAAGCCTCTCCCCTGCCGCCACGGCCCTTGCCATGTCACTGGTATACAAAACGGCAAGCAAATCCCCTGCCTCCACATAATCCCCAATCTTCACGCACATGCGGATTCCTGCCGTCAGGTCAACCTTACTCTCCTTTGTCTCGCGCCCTGCGCCAAGGACAAGCGAAGCCATGCCAATCTCCTCCGTCTGCATGGCATATACATAGCCACTTTCTTTCGCCTTTATTTCAAACGTTACCGCAGCCGACGGGAATTTCCCCGGATCCCTCGCATAACTTTCATCACCGCCCTGTGCCGCGATAAATTCACAAAACTTCTCAAACGCGCGTCCATCCGCAACCGCTTCCTGCGCAAGCCGGTAGCCATCCTTAAAATCCGCCGCCCGCCCCGCGCCAACAAGCATCTGCGCCGCAAGCGTATAGGATGCGTCCATCAAGTCCTCTGCCCCGTTCCCGCGCAATGCCCCGATTGCCTCCTGCACCTCAAGGATATTCCCCACGCAGTATCCGAGCGGCTGGCTCATATCGGTCACAACCGCACAGGTCTTCCGCCCTGCGCCATTCCCAATCTGCACCATCATTTTTGCAAGCGCGGCGGCATCTTCCTCTGTCTTCATGAACGCACCGCTGCCCGCCTTGACATCCAGCACAATCACATCTGCTCCGGCAGCAAGCTTCTTGCTCATGATACTGCTCGCAATCAGTGACATATTGTCCACGGTCGCCGTCACATCGCGCAACGCATAAATCTTTTTGTCCGCCGGTGCAAGGTTTGAGGTCTGTGCGGCCACAGCAAGCCCCATCCGGTTGACCTGCGAAAAAAATGCCTCCGTGGAAAGCGCCGTCTCAAACCCAGGGAAGCTTTCCAGTTTGTCAATCGTGCCGCCCGTATGTCCAAGCCCCCTACCGGACATCTTTGCCACGGGAACACCAAGCGCCGCCACGACCGGCCCGACAATCAGCGTTGTCTTATCCCCCACGCCGCCCGTGCTGTGCTTATCCGCCTTCCTCCCCGAAATCGGCGAAAGGTCAAGCATATCGCCGCTTTTTGCCATTGCCATGGTAAGGGCAAGCGTCTCCTTCTTTGTCATACCTTTCAGGCAGACTGCCATCAAAAATGCCGCCATCTGATAATCCGGGATCCGCCCTGCCGTAAAACCATCCACGATGAACCCGATTTCCTCCTCCGAAAGCTCGCGCCCTTCCTTTTTTGCAGAAATGCAATCATACATCCTCATGTTCCACCTCATATTCTGCCGCCACAGACGGCCATTTCAGCCATAAAAACCGCTTCCCTGTTCCGGTACATAAGCATATTTTATAACGAACCTCCCGAATAATCAACCACTTTGGAACAAAATCATCGATCCACT
>CAYMGZ010000042.1:0-12298 GCA_964390095.1 uncultured Lachnospiraceae bacterium
AAGGTAAAAAACAAAAAAATCCGGAAATAGCTGACCGAAAACGCGATATATTCCTCCGAACCCTCCCCGAACACCCCGATAATCTGGCGCGGCACTGTCTGGAACAGCACAAATGCCACAACGGAAATCCCAAGCCCGACCGATGCCGAGGTAAGGAAAGCCTTTTTCGCACGCCCGTATTTGCCCGCGCCGTAATTAAAGCTGATGATTGGCTGCAGCCCCTGTGAAAGACCGATGATAAAGGAAAAATACACCTGGTTGACCTTCGAAATAATCCCCGCACAGGCAAGCGGCACCTCCTCGCCGTAATTGGACTGCCCGCCATAATATGTCAAGGATTTGTTCATAACAAGCTGCACCACCATCATCGCAAGCTGGTTGCTGCACGGTGCCGCGCCAAGCGATGCCACGCGCGCCAGATATTTGGCGCGCGGGCGCAGGTGCCTTGCCTGCACGGTGACGGTCTTGCAATGTGACAGATAATACATTGCAAGGAAACAGGAAATAAATTGCCCGATGATGGTCGCAAGTGCCGCGCCTGCCATCCCCATCTTAAAACCAAACACAAACAGCGCATCCAGCACCGTGTTGATGACCGCCCCGACAATATTGCACATCATCGAAAAATTCGGGCTGCCGTCCGCGCGGATCAGATGCCCGCCGCCGCTCGCGAAAATAATCATCGGGAAGCCGATGGAGGTAATCCTCACATAAGTGCGGGCATAGCCCATGATGCTTTCCGGCGCGCCGAAAAAGCGCAGCATCGGGTCAAGGAATATCTGCGTGACCAGAAACAAAAGCGTTCCAAGCGCAAACATCCCCGTCATCGCATTCCCCATATAATAGACCGCCGTCTCGTCATCCCCCGCACCTTTCGCCAGATTAAACGCCGCCGCGCCCCCGATGCCAAACATCAGCGCGACCGCAATGCCGCAGGTCGTGAGCGGGAAAGCGATATTGGTCGCCGCATTCCCAAGTTCCCCGACACTGTTGCCGATAAAATATTGGTCCACGATATTGTAGAGTGCGCTTGTCAGCATCGCCACAATGCTCGGCACGGTAAATTTCATCAAAAGGCGGCGCACCGGCAGTACGCCGAGCGGATTTTCCCTTTGTTTCTCCTGTTCCTTCATAATCATAAGGCTCCATTTCTAAAATATTATTCATTGGTTCCAAAATCCCATTATAAACACTCCCCGGCCAATCCATACCAACTACAATCAAAGCAAGCTTGCCCGCAGTTCCTCCCCGCTCTTCGCGCTCAGATACGCCGGTGGGATGTCAAACAGCGTCTTGCAGCCAACCGCGCCCCCACGGCTTAACCGGTGCGCCGCCCGCGCGCACGCAACCAGCACGCTCGCCGTAAATTCCGGGTTGGAATCCAGCTTTAGCTGGTACTCAACCACATGCTTATGCTCCTTCTCCCACCCGGTGACACCGCTGCGGACCACAACGCCGCCGTGCGGTATGCCGCTGTGGTTTTTCAGGAGTTCCTCCTCACTGATAAAATGCACCGTCGTGTCATAATCCGCAAAATAATTCGGCATGGTCTTGATTTCCTGCTCCACCCGTGCCGCATCCGCGCCCTCCTCAAGGACGACAAAACATTCCCTCGTATGCTTCTGCCTTGTCGTAAGTTCCGGGTTTTCGCCTGCGCGCACGGACGCAAGCGCCGACGGCACCGGGACCGTGTACTGCTTTGCATCCTTCACGCCCGCAATCCGGCGGACCGCATCGGAATGCCCCTGGCTGACCCCCCTGCCCCAGAACGTATAATCTTTCCCCTCCGGTAATATTGCGCCCGCATAAAGGCGGTTTAACGAAAACATCCCCGGATCCCAGCCCGCGCTGATGACCGCCACATGGCCGCCCTCCTTCGCCGCGGCATCCACCCTCCCAAAATGCTCCGGGATGCGCGCGTGCGTGTCAAAACTGTCCACCACATTAAAATATTTTGCATATTCCGCCGTCTGCTTTGGCAGATCGGTCGCACTCCCGCCGCAAAGGATCATCACATCAATCCGGTCCTTCCAGCTGCCAGCCTCCGTGACCCGATGCACCGCCACACCCTCCGTCAGGATGGACACCGCTTCCGGTGCCCTGCGGGTAAATACCGCCACAAGCTCCATGTCCTGATTCTGCCGAACCGCGCACTCCACGCCGCGCCCCAGATTACCATAACCCAAAATCCCAATCCTTGTACTCATATTCCTCTCCTTCTGCCGCAAAGGCGGCGCACTATAACTTTAACTTGATCATTTCTTTCCGTTTTATGGGCACAACGGGCCCGCACGGAAAGGACTGACACCAAAATACTCCATTTGCCCCGTTTCCATACTTTATCACAACTTATCCCAAGGTTCAAGCAATTTCGCAGGAAAACAAAAAAGAAGAAAAGCGCACCAAGCCATAGGTCTGGTGCGCCATGAAAGAACAGCCCCCCGCTACTGGTGGATCGCGCGCCTCGTCCGGTGCAGAAATCCGCGCAGCTTCTTTTTCTGCAGGAAAAGATCGTAACTTTTTACGATCAGAACACAACATTTTGCCGTATCCATCACGCGGTCGGTGCGCAGCCCGGTCACCATCTCCTGGATGCCCCAGTCAAGCGAAGCACCCATGACAACAAGGTCATACCGCTCCGAAAATTCCACGACCTTTTCGACTAACGCCCCCTCACAGACCATGATTTTTACGGGCTGGTCGAAACGTTTTGCGGAACCTGCCAGATATTTTTCCGTCTCCGCCTTATCCTCCCCGTGGTCAATCACATGCAAAAGTGTAATCTCCGCGTCATAGGCTTTGGCAATGCGGTTGACGACCTTTGCCGTCATCTGGGAATATTTTCCACCCCCGTAAGGGAAAAGAATCCGCTTAAATTCCATGCCGCCGTGCGGATGTCCCCCATCCGGCGCATACACTTTTCCGGCTTCTGCCGCCTCCCCATCTTTATGGTAAATCCGCAAAAGCCCCACGTCTGCCGGGGCTTCCTGCAGCATCCGGTATGTGATGTTGCCGTGCATGTATTTCACGAGGCCCGCCCCGTGCCAGCCCATCAGCACGAGCGGGTTCTTCTCCTTATGCACCACGCTCATGACCGCGTGGAAGACATCCCGCGAATGGATCAGCACCGGCCGCATGCCCGGCTCACCCTCATATTTCTTTAACAGCGAGATCACCGCCTCGTCACCGCTTTGGTTCCGCTGCATCGCCTCGTAATCCGAGATTGTCAGAAGGTTATCCGGGATCACATTGACCTTGACCGGAACGACGGTCGTGCTGCTCTCCGCCGCCGCAATCCTTCTCCCGAAATCAAGCAGCCCCTGTGCCGTGACCGGGTTTGACACCGGGATGATGATCTCGTTTTTCCTGTCCGCGCCCTTATCCTCGCGGATCTGCGGGATATCCACCGTCGCAATCCCCTTGGTCGCATATTTCAATTTCGGCATGACCAGATAATAATACAGCACCCCGACCGCAATCACGCCAAGCGCAATGGCAAGTGCGATAAAATCCGAAAGCGCGAGTTCAATAATCAAAAACAAATTCACCCCGATGCCAAGCAGCGGCGTGACCGGGAACAACGGCACCTTAAACTTTCGCTTAAGTTCGGGCTTTTTCTTCCGGAAAATGATCAGCGCCACATTGACCAGGCTGTAGCCGGTCAGCGAAAAAATACTGGTCACGGTCGAGATATGCTCCAAGTCGCGGATGGAGACCGCCACCACGACAATCACCGAAGTCGCGATGATCGAGACAACCGGGGTCTTCGTCCTGCGGTTCACGGTCTTAAAGATTCCCGGCAGGCGGTTGTCGCGCGCCATTGCAAACGAGGTGCGCGAGGATGCCATGACCGCCGTATTGATCGAGGAGAGGGTCGCTAAAATCCCCGCGAACGCGAAAAGATACCCGCCGAATTTCCCGCCGATCTTCATTGCAGTGTCGATCATCGGCGTAGCCGTCACCCCAGGCACAAGCTCGGTCCACGGCAGGATGCCGCTCCCGATAAAGAACACGGAAGTCTTGATGAAAATCACGGCGGCAATGGAAATCAGGATTGCCTTCGGTATCGTTTTTTCAGGCTCAATGACCTCCTCGCTCGCCGTTGTAATCAGGCCGTAGCCGATGTAGGTCATGTACAAAAAGCCCATCGCGTTAAACACGCCGGACATCCCGAACGGCGTGTACGGTTTCTGGTTTCCCAGATCAATATGGAACACGCCAACGGCCACATAGAGCATTAACAGCG
Source organism: uncultured Lachnospiraceae bacterium (assembly GCA_964390095.1). GTDB lineage: Bacteria > Bacillota > Clostridia > Lachnospirales > Lachnospiraceae > RGIG4057. The sequence goes on from CAYMGZ010000042.1 coordinate 4,247, forward strand.
CAATCAGCACCGTCGTGATGATATTTTGCAAATTGCCGGAGCTTTTCGTTCCCCGGATATTCGTAAAGGCAACATAGACCACCAGCACATACGCCGTTGCCATCTGCGGGATGAACGGGAATATGTAATGGACGAAATTCCCGAACCCGAGCGCAAACAGGCCGCAGGACATCGCATAGCCAAGCCAGAAGCCCCAGCCACAGATAAAACCGATGATATTGTTCCCTGTCGCCTCCTTCACATAGACATAACCGCCGCCCGCCTTGGGCACCACCGTCACCAACTCGGCAAACGAAAGCCCCGTGAAAACGGCAGCGATCCCCGCCAGGAAAATGGCAAGCGACGCGCCGGGTCCCGCCGTAGCATAACTCGTTCCCGCCAGAACAAAGATGGCGGAGCCGATCATCGTGCCGATGCTGATCATCAGCGCGGAGTACATACCGAGTGTCCGGTCCAGTTTTTGCTTCATAAAACCCTCGATTCCGCAGGCCGTTTTGTTCCGTTTGATTTAATTTTCATCTTATGCAAAAGAAAGAAGGAATCCGGCCTGCCGCTTTTTCTTTTTCCTATTGTAAACTTTTTGGGGGGAGAAATCAAGCAGATATCTATAAAACCTCACCCACAAAAAATCCCACCCTCATCCTGCAAAATACTCCGCAAAACCTCCAAAAGAACCAACGGCGTAACCGGTTTTGACAGACAATCCTTTACCCCCATCCCTGCCGCTTTCTCCACCGTATCAAAATTTTTATCAGCAGCCATAAAAACAACCGGGATATCGGATATCTTGCGTATTTCCCCGTATACCGCAAACCCGTCCATGCCCGGCATCTGGATATCAAGGAGCACCAGGTCGATTGGATTTTTATCCAAGGCGCGCAGCGCCCCCTTCCCAGATACCGCGCGGTACATGGTAAATCCCGACCCCTCTTTTAATATCCGCTCTATCAGATCAAGCACCTCCCATTCGTCGTCAACCACCAAAATATTCTTAACCGTCTCAGCCCTCTGCTTCATTTGGTACCCGGCATCCTCATCAATCATGCGCAGCATGATATCGGCAATCTCCGGGTCAAACTGTGTGCCCTTCCCTTTTTCGATTTCTGCCCGCACCTGATTTTGCGGCATAATCTTGCGGTAGCTCCGGTTGGAGGTCATGGCATCATAGGCATCGGCAATCCCGATGATGCGTGCCACTTCCGGGATATCCCTGCCCGCAAACCCATTCGGGTAACCGTTCCCGGCATATTTTTCATGGTGCCACCGCGAGCCCTGTGCGATCAGCGCCATTTCATCAATATCCTTTAAGATATAATAACCCGAGATGGGATGCAATTTGATATAGGAAAATTCCTCGTCACTGAGCTTGGAAGGCTTATTGATGATGGCATCCGGGACATGTATTTTCCCAACGTCATGCAGCAGCGCCGCATAATAAATTTCCCTTCGCTCCGCTTCCGTTTTCCCCATCCGCTTTGACAGTTCCAATGCATATTTTGCAACCCTCTGGGAATGCCCGTTGGTATACCGGTCCCTTGCATCGATGGTCTTCGCGATTGTGACTACCATTTTTTCGTTCATTTTTTCCAGCTTTTTCTGGCTTTCCTCAACCTTCCTCACATGGAGGCGGATCTTGCGGAATGCAGCGGTACAGAAAGATGCAACAAGGGCAAATACAAGGATACATAATATGATATTATGGACTAAAATATTGCGTATATCATGATACAACTTAGTATTACTAATAATCATGGTAACATACCAGTCATTCATGACGTTATCCACAAAAACGGTACAATCTTCACCATATATTTCCGTGCGGAAAGTTCTTTCATTCCCCCGATAAACCTTATCAAGGAGTTTTTTCATTTCCGCATTGTCCTCGTAATTCTTCCCTTTTTCCGATTCATCGGAATGGGCAACGACCAACCCTTCCCTGTCAATGATAAAACCATAGCCCATCCCGTCCATATTGATATCCTGGGTAATGATCTGGATCTGATTTAAAACGATATCAAAAGAAATCACGCTGTCATTATCATAAAGCATCTGGCTGACGGAAATCATCACGGTGTCCGTCTGCGCGTCAAGGTATGGGGATACGATGGTTGGCCTTCCCCCTGCCTTTTTCGCCGCCGTATACCATTCCCTTTCCCGCGGAACATAATCCTCGTCCGGCACCCAGCCGATGCCGTCAATATAATCCCCGTTAAATAAGCCATATATTCCCGTAAAATTGGCATCAATGTCCTCCATATAACGTTTGGATTCTTCCACAAGGAACGCCTCGATTTCCTCGGAGGATGCCCCGTTTTGCATCATATACTCAATCGTGATGGCCGTAACCTGCATCACGTCCAGACCTTTGGTCAAATATCCTTCCAGATATTCTTTCTCTTTTGCCAGATTGCTCGCGCCCATCTCATCCATGTTGGAGACTGCATTGGAATAAAAGGATGAAAAGTTATGTATGACCATGAAGGCCAAGGCGGTCAGGGTGAACAATAAAGTTATAACATATGATATATTTTCTTTTTTATGCATTCTTATTTCCTCTCAGGTGTTACTATAAAGTAAATTTTAGCGCAAATCTCGTAAATTGGTATTTCCTTTCCCACGTTACCATGATAACACTTCACGGGGCAAATTACAAGCAAAAGCTTTTAAAAGCTTTCATCTTTATTCCTGTATTTTTTAGGAAAGCAAGTGGTAAGGGGTGTCGCAAAATTATCAAACCCGATAATTTTGCGACACCCCTAAAAATAAATGGTTCACTATACCCTGTTTTGAATGTTATCTGCCCTCCATTCCGTCCATATCTAATCTGTTTACCTAAAAACAGCATTTTTCAAAAAGTTCCCCACTGATTTTACAACAAAAGATCCACCTTCCGGTAAACCGGTATCTGCATCTGCAAATTCCCATCGTGCACATCTTCCTCTTTCTTTTCTTTCCTGCGTTCCTCTTTATTTTCCTTTCTCCCCATTTTGTCCATTTCCCCCGCATCCAAACCCTTGCGGGATTTCTGGTCCACTTTGCCGTTCTCCCCCGTTTCCCCGGCTTTTTCTTCTTTCTGCTTCTTCGCCTGTACCTTCCTTTCCTCTTGCGCATCCTTCCCGGCTTCCTCGATTTCCTTCCGGCTCTTGTAAAGGCTTTGCGCCTGTTCCTCTGCAAGGTTTTCCATGCGCGCCTCCGTCTCTGCCAGGCTCTCCTGTTTCCTCTCCACGGCAGCACCCCTGCCCGAATGTTCAATTTCACTCCTTAATACATTTGCCCTCCCCTTCATCAAGGAATCCACATTCCCCTGCACCTTTGCCTGCAAAAGCGAGCGGTCCGCCGAGAGCATGGCGTTCATGCTCCCCTGCGGCAATCCCGCATCCATCTTTCCCCCCGGTACATTTTCCGCCCTTTGTTTCGCCTCCTGCCTTCTTGCCTGCTCCGACTGCCGCTCCTGCTGTACCTGCTGCTGTTTTGCCTGCCGCAATTCCATCTCATGCTGGCGCAACTGCGCATTCAAATCCGTGATCCGCTGCTCGATTTCCTTGCGCCGCTCCATTTTTTCTTCCGGTTCCATATCCTTGTTTGCGGCAAGTTCCTGCATCTGCTTCTGTGCGTCCATAATCTGCGCACGCAAATTTTTGCTCACCGGATCCATCGCCTGCGCCGTGATCCCGCCCTGGACCCTATGGCCACCTGCTCCGTCAATCCTCATAAAAAAGCCCTCCTAAATCATTTTCTTTTCCCTTTATATTTCGGACAATCCCGCCGTCCCCTTAACCAATATGTTGTAAAGCCTCCATTATTTGTTGTAAAACACCCGTTTTTCCCTTTCCCATCCCCTTTTCCTGCCTGCATCCCAAGCATCAGCATCACACCCAAACGCACACATCCCCCCTCCTGGGCCAGATCCACATCCCCGCAATATTTCCATGCCACCCTCCGGATATTGGCCAGACCAAAACCATGCTGCCCGCCATCCTGCTTCGTGCTCCTTGGCAGCCCCCCTTCCCCGTCAAACAAAACCGTTCCCAAAAAGCTGTTTTCCACCTCCACCATAAAAACCTGCCTCCTGCGCCACGACCAAACCTTCACATAGGGCGCATCGGAAGTCTGTGCCGCCCTTAAGGCATTGGCAAGGGCATTGTTTAAAACAACGCTGACATCAAAGGCATCAAGCCCCGCGTCCTGCGGGTAATGGAACCCACTTTCAAATAGGATCCCCGCTGCCTTTGCCTGCCGTCTCTTTTCCGCCAAAATAATATCCGTCACCGGGCTGCCGCTTTCTTCCCCATATCCTCCCGTCCCTTCCCCCGCCATCAAAAACCCCTCTTTTAATTTTTTAAAATACCGCTTTAATTCCTCCTCCTCGCGGTTTAAAAAAAGATTTTCCAACACCGCCACATGGTTGCCCATATCGTGCCGCAGCCCCCGCAGGTCGCCGTACAGCCGTTCCACCTCACGGATATGGGCCAACAGCCTCTCCTCCTGTTCCATCAGGACTGCGTCCTCCTTCTCCCTCCGCTTCGCCTCCCGGATTCTTTGGTAGACCACGAACGTAAGGAGCACCGCCGAGAAAGAAATGATCTGGTACGCGATTTTCAGCCGCTCAAATTCCCTATGTACATTCCAGATGTACTGTCCCGTGTCCACCAGATAAACCTCCACGGCAAAAGACAGGATCAGCCTCCCGACCAACACCGAAAGCAGGGGCAGCAACAAAAGCCCCAGTTCTTTCCAGCTCACTTCCTCCCTCTTGTTGACATACACGCGGTGCACCAGCTTCACCATAAAGTACAGCAAAACAGCTTGCAGGATACAGTGAAAAATATCCAGCACCACATAGCAGAAAAACTGCAGCCATTTTCTTTCCTGCATATACTTTGTCATCAGCACAAAGACGGAACCGACGTTCCATGGAATCAGCGCAAACCCGTATTCAATCCAAAAAAGCAGGTTCCCCGCGACCGATAAAAATATTTTCTGGGCCAGGTTTCTCCTTTCAAGCAGGTACATCGTAAAAAAAGCCACTGCCGTTCCATACAGGTCGGCATGCCTTACCTCCCACGGAAGGAGCCAAAGAAAAAACATCATGGCAAAATAAGCAGCCCCCGTCCATTCTGCCACATGCCGCTTTGCTAAAAACGGACGGAGAAAGCGGCAGAAAAAATATCCCTCCACCGCAATCCCCACGACATTGATACAGCGTGCCACCACTTCCCAATAAAATTCGATCTCTTTCAAATCCTCCCCCTTCTAGCAGCCTTTTCTCCGGTTATACCGCATAAAATTTTTCACAAAGGCAGGATAATTCTTTTTTGCCATCAGTGCGCATCCCCTTTCCAGTATAATTTCCGTGGCACTATAACGCTCCACATACTTAAAATTAACCAGATATGCGCGGTGTGAACGGAAAAAATTCTCCCCCGCAAGCAATTCCTCCCCCGATGCGAAAAACGCGATTTCCGCCTCCGGGCAAAGCCCCTGCACTTTGCGTGCGAGCATCTGCCGCACCGCCACCTCATCATCACATATGGATACTCTCATTTTTCTTTCCATCCCGCCGCTTCCACAAAATATTCCCCATACCGCAAAACCTTCCTTTCCGTCCAAACATTATGGGTATTTCAATTATATCGGCCTTTCTTCTTATTCTCCATATGAAAATGTTGTGAAATAATTTTTTTTCGTTGTAAAATAAAATTTAAAGCCCGGTTTGCCCGAGTTTCCCATTTGCCTTTTCCACCCACATCCCGGCAAGCACAAGCAAGATGCACCGCACCACAAAAAAACCCTGCCCGCTTCCATATACTATATGGACTGCAGGCAGGGTTTTCACATCCATCCGAAAATATGATCCAGCAAAAAACGCTTCCTTAATAATCCGGTATGTTTTTCTCCTCTCCGTTCCCAAACATCCGACGGTATCAAATATCATCATAATGGCGCTTCTTCATCGCAGCGATTACCACGCCAACCGCAGCCACAGCCACAACTGCCACAATCGTGACCATTGTCGGGAGAAGGGATTTTGCCTCATACTGTACTGCATTAATGTCAAAAACATCCACCTCCACATCCGTGATCTGTGCCCAGGCATCCTTGAAATCCGTGCTTTCATTCTTTAAGTCCACACTCCCACCAAGGCGCTCCAGCAATTCCGCATCCGCCTGTAGCTGGCTAAAAAGTTCCGTACCGTCCGCCAGCCTGAAACTTACGTCCGAAAGGTTGATATTTGCCTCACAGCCATTTGTGGTGTTCCACCAGGAACCATATCCGAAATAAAGTGTCTGCGCACCGGAAAGCCAGGTAAGTACCGGGGCAAAATCGGACTCCGCCGTATAATCGCCCGCCCCCTTGCTTGCATCCGCAAGGATTGACTGGTCATAGCAAAGCTCGTCATTTGAGTACACGCAAAACCCGGTGGAGGACAATTCAATCCGGATTTTTGCACCCTCCTTGATATAATCGTCTACTATTTTATAATTATAGAGATTTGCATCAAAATATCCGCCAAATCCGGCGCTGTTAAAACCGAAATAAGAGCCCGGCGTAAAATAAATCCTCCCGTCATAGTCCTCCGTTCCCTGTATGGCAAAAATCGTGCCAAGCTCATGGACTTCCCAGGTTGGCCTTGCATAAAACTCAAAGACAACGCCCTGCGAAGTATCCACACCGTGGAATGGGTTATCAAAAATATAAACCGGGGTAAAATCACCGCTTGTCTCCCCGTGCAGCGACAGGTCAATCGCCTCCACATCCACATAGTTGTTTCTGTCCGGCTCAAACCCCTCCTCCGCCGACAGCGGGAACCTTCCCGCCATGGCACAGAACAAACATACAGCAAGCAACGTTGCTAACAATTTTCTTTTCATGACAGCCTCCGTTCAAAGCGTGGTAAATGCGTCCGACTGCTGGTTCAATTCCTTTACAATCCGGACACTGGACTCCACGTTCTTATAGACCTGGTTGATTTGTTCCACAAGGCTTGACGTGCTTTGTGCCGAGAGGGAAACCCCCTGGTTGCACTCGCCGACCGCCTCCGCAATCCGGTCCATCTGTCCCGTCATGTCCCCGATCATCTGGTTCAATTCATTCATCCGGCTCAGGAAATTATCCATCTCCTCGCTGACACTGTTTGCTTCCTCGCGGTACTGCCTGCCTGCATCCGCATGATGGTCATAATCCGGCAAAATGGTTTCCGAGATATAGTGCATGATATCGTTTGCATTTGCGCTTAACTCACCCACGGCACCAATCACAACCCCGTTAATATTCTGGATTTTATTTGCCGTCTCGCGGCTTGAGTCCGCAAGCTGCCTGATTTCATCCGCTACCACGGCAAAACCGCGCCCCACATCCCCGGCGCGTGCCGCCTCAATCGATGCGTTGAGCGCTAACAAATTTGTCTGGCTTGAAATACTTAAAATCTCATCCGTCAGCTCGTTTACATGGTTTACGCTCTTGCTGTTCTCAATTGCCGCATTGAGCCGCTCCATGATGGCCTGAAGCATCCTGCCCGTCTCTTCCTTATTTTTCCTTGCCGTTTCCTCCATCTGTCCGGCACGCTGCTTCATCTGCGTTGTGCTCTCCTGGATCTGTTTTGATACCCTTGCCACCTCATCCACATGGTTCCCAATCTCACTCGTCTGGTCATTCATATTATTGACGGTAGTAGAGATATTGTCCATTGTGGCGGCAATCTCCTCCGAGGAAGCGGAAATATCGCCCGAATTTGAATTTGCTTTGTGAATGCTGTCATTTACATTTACAAATGCCTGATTCAAATCATTTGCCGAAGAAATAATCTGCCCCATTATTTTTTGCAAAGTTGCGATAAAAAGATTGACACCGCGCACCAGCCCCCCAATCTCATCGCCTGTGACAACCGGGATGCGCTCCGTTAAATCGCCTTCTTTATCACTGATATCCTTTATTACCTTCCGCAGCTGCTTCTCATAATTGATTGTTGGTCGGATAACCGATACTTGAATAATAATGATGCTGGCAATCACAATGATAAACATGATAACCATCATGCCGACCGAAACAATC
>CAYMGZ010000043.1:0-10193 GCA_964390095.1 uncultured Lachnospiraceae bacterium
GTGCCCCACTGGCCTGCCCCGGTCTCGGTGGTCACACCTTTTAAGCCCTGCTTTTTCGCATAGTATGCCTGCGCGATGGCGGAATTTAGTTTATGGCTGCCGCTGGTGTTGTTGCCCTCAAACTTGTAATAAATCTTTGCCGGTGTGCCAAGCTTTTCTTCCAGACAGTAAGCGCGGACCAGCGGGGACGGGCGGTACATTTTGTAGAAATTGCGGATTTCCACAGGGATCTCAAAAAACGGCGTGGTGTCATCCAGCTCCTGCGCGACCAGCTCCTTGCAGAAAACACCCTCAAGCTCCTCTGCTTTCATCGGCTGGTGGGTGGCAGGGTTTAACAGCGGTGCCGGTTTCTGTTTCATATCGGCACGCATGTTATACCATGCGTCTGGCATCTCGCTTTCATTCAAGTATATTTTGTAAGGGATTTTTTCGGTTTCCATATTATATTACCTCCATAAAGTGTTTATTATTTTTTCGTCCGGAAACAATTGATCGTTTTTCTTTCCGTCTTTTTCCCGCGCCACGGCATTTTCTTTCCCTATCCTCTCGCGCCGCTGCAAGTAAAATATATGATCTGGTATTTATTCGAGACCTTCTGCAAAAACTCCTTGCTTGCGGCAATTTTTGCGTCGTCAAGGTTTGTGAATGGGTCATCCATGACCAACACCATCTTTTCTTTGCGGTACATGGCATCCGCAAGGGCAAGGCGCAGGCAGAGCCCGACAAGGTCGCGCCATCCCCGGCTGAGTGCCCCCGCTTCCCTTTGCTTGCCGGATTCCTCCACCGTCACCGCCGTGTTGGCATCGATATAAAAACGCATGGCGGGCATCCCGGTCAGCAATTTAAAGTAACCGGAAAATGCCTCCAAAATCGGGGTGGCGTATTTTGCCGTCATCGCCTCCTTTGCCGCCGCCAGTTTCGCCCTTGCCAAAAAAACAAGATCGTATTTCTTTTGTTCCTCCTGCTGGATTTCTTTTAATTGTAAAAGTTTGACACGGTTTTCCTCCCACGCCTCGTATTGCTCCTGCAAAGTGTTAAGCGCCTTTTGGTCCCCGGCAAGTTCTTCCCGCACCTGCTCAAGCTCCCCGTTTAAGGAAAGGATGGTGTTATGGATTTTTGCCAGGGATGGGAGGGCTTCCCCCCCGTCCTCCTCACCAAAAACCGAAACATCGTTTTCTTCTTCAAACTGCAAAAGCTCCTCTTTCGCACGCCCGCATGCTTTTACCGCATCCTCATACACACCTGCCGCATCCCGGATGTCATTTAACTGCAGGGATATGTTTTCCTCTGCGACAAGGCTGTATTCCTCGTAAAATGCGGCAATTTTTGACCTGACCTGCTCGTAATCCTCCTTTGCCATCCCACGCCTTTCCTGCTTTTCCAAAAAACGCAGGTACGCAGCGCCGCGCTCCTTTACCGTATAGAGCATATCCGCGTAATATGCCTGTGTATACCCCTCCTTCCCGCGGGCATCCGGCGGCAGGACCATCTCGTAGCGCCCCAGAAAAGCATCCAGATCCTCCTGCAGGGACTTTACTTCACAAGCCAGGTCACTGTCTTTGGCGGATTGCACTTTTTTGGCAAGCGCTTCGTACTCCGCCGCCTCCAACATGATTTCCTGCAGGGCAAGCGTGATCCCTTCCTCGTCCTGCACATCAAGCTCCCTGCCATGCGAATGTAGGAAATGCATGGTCTGCGCGTCCACCCGGTCAATCCACGCGGTATCGTCCGCAAGGACGTGTTTCAAATTTTCGGTCTCCGGGGTATCCCCGGTATCCCGCATCTGACTTTCCACTTTTTTCCAGATACTGAACGCTGTCACCAAAAATCCAGCCACCGTGAGGGCAATCCCCACGGCGGGAAGCACCATCGCCGCCAACACGATCCCCACCGCCGCAAGGAATATCCCCGCAAGGAAAAGCGCGGAGTATTTCCCCCCGCCCGCGCCGGATGCCGCGACAGCCGTCAGTGCCTTGAGTGCCGCCTGGTTCGATGGCAGCGCCGCCTTTTTTTGGTTCCGCCTGGCCCAGTCCGCCGCCACCGACGCGGCATTTTCATCCTCCTGCCCAAAATACGGCGCAAGCTCCTCAAAGCGTTTGCGCTGTGCCGCCCCCAAAAGCCCCATCTCGTACTCCTGCCGTTTGCGGGCAAACCTTGCCGCTTCCTCCCGCTTTGCGTCAAGCTCTGCCGCGTCCGGCACGCCCTTTGCAAACGCCGCTTTTAATTGATAAAATTCCGCCTCATCCTCCTTGCTAAGCCGGTACAGGGACAGCCGCTCGTATGCCCTGCCAAGCTCACCGCAGTGCAGGATCATCTCTTTTACCTGTGCGGATGCCGGGATTTTCCCCGGAAAATATGCCGCCGCCGCAAGGCATTCCCCCTCCCGCTCCTCCACCTCGTTTTTCCTCCGCTCCCACTCCTCTTCTTTTGCAAGCGCGGACTGCATGTGCGAAACCTTCTCCTGCAGCGCACCCGCCTCCGTTAACTGTTTCTTTTTCTGCGCGTAGGCTTCCTCCTTTGAAAGGATCCTTTGCTGGTAAACCTCCATGCTCGCAGGAATCCCCTCCCCCTCCCGGAACACCTGCTCGCACCGGGCAATCTCCTCCCTGCGTTTTGCGAGTGTTCCCGGAAGGCGGGCGGGCGTGAGGGCATTTACAATTTTTGTAAGTTTTGCATGGGCGGAATCAAAATTGTTGAGGTCATTCGTGCCGTCCGCCAGATTGCCGATTTTGGCGTTGATGTCGTCCGTGGCGGAAGTCTCGCACCCGCTCTGGTCAATAAAAATTGTCCGCAGGAAGGATTCGCGGTCAATCCCGAAAAGCTCCTCGCCGATTTTTTTGCCATAGTCCTCCGAGATTAAATTCGTTGCCACATCGCGCAATTCGAATACATCGTTGGATTCCTTGTCGTAAAAAATGCGCGAGATTTCATATTGCCGTTCCCCTGTCTCAAAAACAAGCTTCCCGCCGAAAACGCCGCCCTGCCACGGCTGGTAGCGTTTCCTTTCATTTTCTGCTATTTTCCTTTTCTTTTCCCCCTCCAGCCCATAAAACATTGCCCGCAGGAAGGCGGCGAAGGTACTTTTCCCCCAGCCATTCTCCTTACAGATGATATTTGCCCCCGCATCGAACACATAGGAAAAATCGTGGAGCTTCCCGAAATTTTCTATATGGCAGGAAATCAACTTCATGTCATTGCACCTCCTCCCCCATGATGGCCTGCAGGCCATAGCGGATCACCGTCTTTTTGTCCTCCTCCGGTATGGTGGTGTCCGCCATGACTTGACGGACAAATTCGCCCTTTAAGGATATATCATGCATATAGTCTTCCATCTCCACCAAAAGCGAAGTCTCATCGCAAACTTTTACAAAGTAATAGTCCGGGGAAAACCTGGCCTGGAAATAAGACAGGTCTTTTTCACACGCGACATCCACCCTCCCCCTTAGAACGATTTTTACAAGATCCTCCTTCGTACAGCCCGCTGCAAAGAGCGCCGTTTCCGCCTGCGCCGCCATCTTTGCGCTGGTCAGGCAGCCCGTTATGTCCACCGCCACCTCATGGAGGGAACGCTTTGCAAACGGGATGAATTCGTGGGTGTATTTCCCGCTCTTTACGTCCACGTCAAGCAGCACAAAACCGTGCGTGCCGCACTCATCAAACCCCCTGCCCTCAAGGCATCCCGGATAGCAGTAGGTGCCGCGCGCATCCAAGGCTTCTTTTTTATATGCGTGGACATGGCCGAGTGCCAGATAATCGATGCCCTTGTTACGCAGCGCCCGAAGGTTGATGACCTCCGTCCGGTCCTTTGCGTTGCCCACCGCCTCCTGCCCGTGCAGCAGGACAATATTAAATTTCCCCGGATCCGGCATCAGCTCCAGATAGACGGAAGGAGGATTTTTCGCCGGGAACTCAATGCCGGAAACCACGATGTTCCCATTTTCTTCCAAATATGTTTTCCACTGGGAACCAAAAGTTTTTAAGTTTCCCGGAAGTTCCTCGGCAGGAAGCAGGAAATTTTCCTCGTCATGGTTCCCTCGCAGGTAATAAAAACGGATGTCCGGATGGGCCGTGACCTCATAAAGAAAAGCATTCCTCGCGGTTGCGGAAGTGTTTTTCGTATCAAAGAGATCCCCGGCAATGAGGATGGCCCCTACCCCGTTTTCCGCGGCATATGCGACCATACGCGAAAAAGTATGTAAGATTTCCGCCTTGCGCTGTTTTGCGCTTTCTTTGTCAAGGTTGGCATTTAATTTAGAATCGAAATGGAGGTCGGCACAGTGGATGAATTTCATGGTTGTCCCTGTCTTTCTATGCGTTTTAATTTTCATTTTTTGACCCAGCAACATGGGTTTTACGTCCTGATTATATCACAGGCCTTCCTCCAATTCAATTTGTTTTCAAAAAATCACCCGCCAGCCGCAAACGCAGCCGCCCCATGCGCACAGCATTCGCCATTGAAAAATATCCCAGAACCCGATATAATAAACAACATGCGGAACTTTAAAACAGCATGTGCCCGCACAGTGCCTAGGGAAGTTTTCTGGGAGCCACACGGACAGAAAACTTCCCTGCCATGTCTTGGTACTGGGAGGGCACATGCGGAACTCTAAATAGGAGGACTCTTATGATCCGGACATTTACCACCCACAACATCCGCCCCCAGCGGGAACTCACCGGCACGCTCTGGGATTTCACGCCCCTTGCGGGCGGACATGCAGGCAAGGTTTACAAAGTTGCCACCCCTTGCTGCTTCGAGAGCCACCCCGATTTTTCCAATTACCGGGGTGAAGCCGACTACACCACCCATTTTTCCGTCGGCAGCGCTTTTGGGCAAGCCCCTGCCACAAACGATAAAACCCCCGCCACCCAAAACATCCGCTTGGAATTCAAGGGGGTGAGCCACACGGCGGCCGTCTTCCTTGACGGGGAAAAAATCGCCTCCCACTACAACGCCTACACCATCTTTGACGTGATCATCAAAAACCTTACGGAAGGGGAACACACGCTCACGGTGCGGGCGGACAACCGTTTCAGCGAAGCCTCCGCCCTGCATGTACCCAACGATTACATGTCCTACGGCGGCATCAGCCGCCCGGTCGTATTGGAAACCCTTCCCGGGCAGTACATCCGAAGGATCCATGTCACCCCGTTTAAAAAAGACGGCGGGTGGCACGCAGAACTTGCGGCGGAAGTGGAAAACATCAGCGATTTTGCGGCGGACCTCGCACTTTCCATAACGCTGGCAGGAAAAACCATCCCCCTTGGCACTTTCACGTTAAACCCCGGCGGGCACCGCACCCTAAACGCAGTGGAACACTTTGGGCAGGTGGCAGAATGGTCGCAGGAGAACCCTGCACTGTACACCGTAACCGGGATTTTGTCAAAAGACGGCGAAGCGATCGATGACCTCATCGACCGTTTTGGCTTCCGCGAAATTAAAGTGGAGGGAAAGGATATTTTGATGAACGGGGCAAAGCTTACCATCAAGGGGCTCTGCCGCCACGAAGACCACCCACAGTTTGGCTGCGCCCTGCCGTATGCGGCAATTGCCGCCGACCTTGACATCATAAGGGATCTTGGGGCAAATTCCGTGCGGACGGCGCACTACCCGAACGACGAAATTTTCCTTGACCTCTGCGATGAGCTAGGGATTCTTGTCTGGGAGGAAAACCACGCGAGGGGGCTTTCCGAGGAAGCGATGCGCAATCCGAATTTTGAGGCGCAGGCGGAAAAAGTGATTGAGGAGATGATCCCGGCGCATTACAACCACCCTTCCATCTATATCTGGGGGATTCTAAATGAGTGCGCCAGCGACAGCGAATATGGCAGGGAGTGCTACCAAAAGCAGTTTGCATTGATCCGGAAACTGGATTCTTCAAGGCCTTGCTCGTTTGCAAGCTGCAAATTTAAGACGGACATCTGCTTTGACCTGCCGGATATTGTCTCCTACAATATTTACCCGCTCTGGTACCATGATACCCCGCCAGATCAATATCTTGACGGTCTCTACCGCTGGGTGCAGGAGGAAACCGGGGGTGCCGGGAAGCCATTTTTAATCACCGAGATCGGCGCGGGCGCAATCTACGGCTACCGGGCAGCCCACCGCGCCAAATGGACGGAGGAATATCAGGCAGAGGCGCTGGAAAAGCAATTGTCGGCGGTGCTCTCCTACCCGGACTGCGCAGGTGTCTACATCTGGCAGTTCTGTGACATCCGCGTCAGCGAGGAATGGTTTGGCGGAAGACCCAGAACCATGAACAATAAAGGGATCGTGGACGAGTACCGCAAAAGGAAGCTTTCCTATGACGTGGTAAAGAAAATGTTTCAAAAAGATTAGAATCCAATGTCATAGCAAATGATACGGCGGCTTGTGACGTGCTCCCACCACTTAAGAAGTGGGGGCTTCTCGCTCAAGATACTAACGTATCCAGATTAAAAAAGTGGAAAAGCGGTGGAATTTAACAAAAATACTTGAAAAATATAGCAGATAATGTTATGATTGAATAAGACAAGGCTCTGTAAAGGGAAAATTTCTTGTTGATATTGTACAAATTTAAGGAGGTATTTGTCATGAAAATCAAAAAGTTATTTGCATCCATCCTTGGCGCAGCATTTGCCATGAGTTTCTGCTTTGGCGCAGTTTCTGCACAGGCTGCACAAAAGGAGTACAAAGGCAGCGAGTTAGTTGTAGCTCCTGCTGACCAGCAGATGGGTGAGGTTACATTTGCAACAGATGGTGATGCCGTAAATGTCACCATTCCGGCGCAGTGGAACCAGGCACTTTTCGAGATTCCGGCAGAGGTTTTGGCAGCCGGTCTGGAATCCGCCACATTTACGATTGAAGGGGCAGAGAATTGTACCTTGAAGTTCATTGGCCACAGAGGCGACACCCTGATTGGCATTATCGCAAGCTACAATACCCCGAATTCCCTTATTGTAGATGCTGCCAACATCGATCCGTGGGGCGGGGATCCGGTAGCAACAGAAAATGAGATCGGACTTATTGAGTACATTGATATCATGAATGGCTCTACCGATCCTGTAAACGTAAAACTTAAGAGTGTTGTATTTACCACAACAAACGAGATTGCATCAGCTGAGGCTCCGGCTGAAACTCCGGCAGAGACTCCGACAGAAACCCCGACGGATGATGCCCCGGCTAAGGAACTTCCGAAGACTGGTCTTGTATCCGGCCTGGCATTCTTTGGTGTCGGTGCTGCCATGATGCTTGGCGGTGCTGTTGTAGCAAAGAAGGAAGACAAATAAAAGTAACCGGAATATACTATCCCCAAAGTCTTTTAGGCTGTGCGTGTAAGCGCACAGCCTTTTCAATTCTTTCTAATCCACTCTGTTTTATTACAAAAATATTTTCTATTTTCCGCATACTTCCTCTGCACAAGTCAACAAACAGAAAAGGCAGATGCCGTAAAAAAGCATCTGCCACTCTTTTCCCATCTGTCCTATTTTTTCGTCCGGATCACATTGACAAGTTTCTTCACACCCATCTTCTGGCCATTATACAGGATCAACCCCTCGTATACCTTGCCGGAAAGGATGATGCAAAGCACCGTAAACACCAGAAGGATCACAAGCGAGACCACACCCTGCAAAATTCCCGCCGTCCCGGTCAGCAAATCGCACGGCATCCCGAACGGGATCGTAAACGGGATGAACCTTGTCGCCAACACCAACCCTTCTTTTTCCAAAAGCACCCCGAAATAGCACGCGAAAAAGCTGATGATGATCGGGAACTGGAAGATGCCCTGCACCTGCGCGGTATCCTCCGGCTTTGCCACAAGGCTGCCCGCCGTGCCCGCAAGCACGCTGTAAAACAGGAAGCCGACGATGAAGATCAGCGCGGCAAGCAATGCCGCCGCCGGGGAAAACGCCGATGCGCTGTACGTCTCCTTCACATAGTCGAGCGCTTTAAAAACCACATTCTCATAGCCCGGATACATGGATTTTGCGACTGCATTGCCAATTACAAGCCCAAGGATGGCACAGGCAATCCAGAGGAAGAACTGTATGATACCCGCAACTGCCACCGCAAGCACCTTGCCGGTGATCATCGCGTATGGCTTGATGGAAGTTAAAAGTGTCTCCGTTAATTTGGAAACTTTTTCCACAGAGACTTCGCGGCTGACATCCTGCCCGTAAAAGATCAGCATCATGTAAAGTACAAGCCCAAAGATCATCGGTGCCATCATCTTGACCAGCATCGCACCGACGCTATGGTCTTCCCCAATCTTGCCATCGCCCGCGATGATTGGCATCAGCACCGCCATACTCTGCTCCGTTGTCAGCCCTGCCATGCCGACCTTCGCGTACTCAAAGCACTCCGCCATCGCGGCAAGCAGTTCCTCGGCATCATCCGATGATGCCTCCGACTGTTCCGGCAGGGTTGCATGCATATAAAAGGTATCATCCGCATAGTTTAACTGGACAATCACCGTAGAAGCCCCCGCATCCTGCTTTGTGCGCTCCAGCGCGGCAGCGTAGTCGGCAACCTTCTCAAATTCCACTTCAAGGAAAGCCTCCTTGCCGAGCATGGCAAGCATTGCCGCATAGTCCACGCTGTATTCTTCCACAAGATAGACCGTCTTTATCCCGGTTTTTTCCATCTTCTCTTCCTCCGGCTTCCCGGTAATCACAACGACAAGAACCAACGCCGCAACCAACAGCACGGATACAACCGCCGTCACTACCCGGTAACCGGTCTTTTTTACCATCTGGTGGAAGGTAAAGGAAAACACATCCTTCCAACCACGAAAACGACTTTCTTTCACTCTTTTCCTCCTATTTAAAGTTCCGCATATCCCCTCCCAGCACCCAAAACCAAGGAAAGGGTTTTCTGTCCGCAGGCTCCCAGAAAATCCTTTCCGGGTGCTTTCCGGGCATATGCTGTTTTAAAGTTCCGCATATCCCCTCCCAGCACCCAAAACCAAGGAAAGGGTTTTCTGTCCGCAGGCTCCCAGAAAATCCTTTCCGGGTGCTTTCCGGGCATATGCTGTTTTAAAGTTCCGCATATCCTATTTCCTAGCTTCGCATTTTCAAAAGCTGCTTGATTCCGATCCGGTTGCCGTTGTGGACGATCAGCGCCTCATATACCTGTGCCACAAACCAGAACAAAAGTGTGACCAGAGCGACCAAAAGCACAATGGACACTACGATGATCCATACCGGGGCTTTCCCGATGATGACTGCCCCCGGCATTAAAAACGGGGAGGAAAGCGGAAAGAGCATCGCGAAAACCGCGAACGGGTTGTCGCCCGCACCGAGCAGGGAACCCGCCGCGCCAATGCCGACATAGACACCAACGAGCACCGAGAGGGTGAACATCACAAGCCCCTCGCCCGCCTCCTCCATACGGCTGACCGTCGCCCCGGCAAGCCCCGCAAGCGTCGCGTAAAAGATCATGCCAAGCGCGATAAAGATAAGGCCGAGGATAATATTAACCGGGTTGAGTTTGCCAAGTACCTCCGGTGAGATCAGCTTTGCCAATATGTTCTCCCCGGTCTTTTGCCCGGTGATGGCATTCGAAGCAGCGAAAACCACGATCAGCCCCACGATCTCCGTCATGACCACACAGAGCATGGCTAAGACCTTGCCGACAATGATGGCGAGCGGCTTGATGGAAGTCAGCAGGTATTCCACGACCTTCGAGGATTTCTCCACAATAATCGAGCTTGCCACCTGCGAGCCGGTCATCATGCAGATCATCATCCCGATAAAGAGCAGCCCGTACAAAAACCAATATTCAAAATCCGTGATCGAGGTGTCTTCCTCATTGATCACCTCACCGTTTGCGTCCGCGTGCAAAACCTGTGTCAAAACCTGCGCGGACATTACCTTCCTTTGCTCCCCGGAAAGCCCGAGTGCATCAAAACGGCACTCCTCAAACGCCTCGCTAAGTACCTCCTCAAACGCCGTGACCTGCGTCTTTTTCGCCTTCCCGGCACCGGAGTATTCAAGGAAGAGTTCCACCGGGCCTTCCCCCGCGGTCACAAACAAGAGCACGGCATCCTGCTCCGTCTCGTCCACACGGGTGCAGAGCGCTTCGTAGGCCTCCCCCTCCTGTGGGATGGTGCTCATTTCAACCTGCACATCCCAGCCCGCGGCCTTTAACATCGTGCCAACCGTGCCCGCGTCAAAATAGCCCGTTTCATCGTACACATACATTTTATTAATTGTAT
>CAYMGZ010000043.1:10203-12177 GCA_964390095.1 uncultured Lachnospiraceae bacterium
TATAATTTTCATTTTCCTCATCCGTGGAGGACATCATGCTCATCAGGGGCGATGCCACCAAGGCAAGGATCACCATTATAATAAAGGATGCAAGAAACGCTTTGCTTTTTAAGGTCTGCGCCAGCGTGAATGAAAATACATCCTTCCATCCGGAAAGCCTATTCTTCATGTGTGCCTCCTACCTTCTCGACAAAGATCTCGTGCAGTGACGGCTCGCGCAGTTCAAAATGGATGACCATCACGTTATCCTGCACCAGGCGGCCTAAAAATGCCATTGCCTGCGCCTCATCCTTTACTTTCAGATGATATTCCTCCGGCGTGCGGTTCACAAGCCCCAAACCGAACTGTTCGATATAGCGGTCGATCTCCCCCTCACATTTTACAAAGAGGTTTACCCTGCCGTAGCTCTTCTTTATCTCATTTAAATTTCCGGTTAAAACGGATTTGCCGCGGTTTAAAATCGTAATGTCGGAACAGAATTCCTCGATCACCGGCATCTGGTGGCTCGACATGATGAGAAATTTATTTTTGCCGATTTCCTCGCGGATAATGCCCTTGAACAGGTCCGTATTGACCGGGTCAAGACCGGAAAGCGGCTCGTCTAATACAAGCAGCTTCGGGTCGGAGAGCAGCGCCGCCATCAGCTGGATCTTCTGCTGGTTTCCTTTGGAAAGCTGGTCGGCACGGTTCGCCTTTGATTTCTTTTTGCCCTTTATGACCGGCGGGAAGATATACTCCGTCACCTCCAGGCGCTCCGCCCAGTATTTGATGCGCTCCATCGCTTCCTTCTTGCCGACTTTCTTTAACTTTGCAAAATAAAGCAGCTGGTCGAGCAGGGAGTATTTCGGGTAGAGCCCGCGCTCCTCTGCCAGATAACCGATATTTGCCTTCACCGGGTCAAGCGGTGCACCTTTCCATGTCACTTTGCCCTCGTCGCTCGCAAGCATCCCAAGGATGATGCGGATCGAGGTGGTCTTGCCTGCGCCGTTCGTGCCAAGCAGCGCGTACACACCCGGTTTTTCCATCGCGAAACTTAAATGGTCAACAACGGTCTTCTCCCCATATTTTTTCACCAATCCATCTACTACTAATGCCATACAATCCTCCTGTCATCTTTCCTGTAAATTCCCCGTGGGGCGGGGCACTTTGCATTTTCCCAAAGGCATCCGACAGCCAGGTTTCCCCGTCCGTACACCTTTGCCGGGCAGCTCTTTTTTAGCCCTGACAATTATAATACTACATCAACTCCCTTTTTTCAATTCCTTCCCCCCATTTTAATGAAAAACTAATTTATATATTTCTTTTTGTGCAAAATAGTGCAAAACCGCAGAATATGCACACATCCTGCGGTTTTGTTTTTCCTATTCTGTTTCCGTTTTTACATATATTTACACAAAAAGGTGAAATATGGTCTTTATTGAAACTTCAGACCTCGAACAGGATATCGCCGTAGGTCGGAACTGGCCATGCCTTTTTATCTACAATCATCTCCAATGCATCGATTGGCTCACGCAGCTGCGCCATCGCCGGAACGACTTCCTCATGGAATTCATTGGCCTTTGCCGCCCCCTCTTCCTTCGCCGCCGCCAGGACCTGCTTCTTTTCCAGCTTTGTCAGCGCCTGCTTTGCCTGCGCAAGGAGGGAGGAAACTTGTGTCAGGAGCTCCTCCTGCACGCTGACATCCGCCCCCGGTGCGGCATTCTTTACCGCAGACAGCGAATCGGCAAGCTCCTTTACGTACCGGATCACCGCCGGGATGTAAAGCTTCTTTGCCATCTCGATCATCGTCTTTGCCTCGATATTGATCGCCTTGGAATAGTTTTCGTAATTAATCTCGGCGCGGGATTCCAGTTCAACCCTTGAGAGGACTCCCTGGCGCTCAAACATGGCAATACTTTTTTCCGTCGTCATAAACGGGATCGCCTCCACCATCGATTTCACGTTCGGCAGCCCGCGCTTTTCCGCTTCCAAAAT
>CAYMGZ010000044.1:0-12151 GCA_964390095.1 uncultured Lachnospiraceae bacterium
GATTTAGAATTTTGTGCCTCTGATAAAGTAACGCTTATTAGGGCTGCTGATATTATTGCAAACCGCATTTATTATATGGCGCTGAATCGAAAGATAGAGCAGTTGAATGAAATATATATTTCTACTTTACCATAGATTTTACAACTGAACCATGCCGATGGAAGTGCTGTTGTACGGGGAAAAAATGCTGTGATATATAGTTGCTTGATGCTTTTGCATATACTATATATGACGTATATTTGCTTCGTGCAGCAGTTATTTTTTTTATAGAATTTTTCAACCTTCAATTTAATTCCGGAAAGATATTGCTTTATATAATAGATTTTTGACACCTGATGAAAAGATGGGGCGTGGTCGGATGACATCCCGTGATTGACAACCGCCCCCAAAAGCGGTAAAATTATGCAAGAGGCTTGTTCCGGCAACACCGTGCAGGCTGGGTAGGAAACTTTAAATTTAAATAAAAAGGAGACAGGAATTATGGCGAAAGTTGTTACAATGGGGGAAATCATGCTCCGTCTGTCCACACCGGGCAATGAGAAATTTATCCAGGCGGACGAGTTTGATGTCTGCTATGGCGGCGGCGAGGCGAATGTTGCGGTATCGCTTGCAAATTACGGGCATGACGCGGAGTTTGTGACGAAGGTTCCCAAAAACCCGATCGGGGAGTGTGCGGTGGCGGCGCTGCGCAAAATGAATGTCGGGACAAAGCACATCGCAGTTGGCGGCGAGAGGCTTGGGATTTATTTCCTTGAGACCGGCTCGGCGATGCGGGCTTCCAATGTGGTATATGACCGCGCGCACTCGTCCATCTCGACGGCGACGGCGGCGGATTTTGATTTTGACGCGATTTTTAAAGATGTGGACTGGTTCCATTTTACCGGCATTACACCGGCCGTTTCGGACGCGGCGGCACAGCTGACCGAGGTAGCGCTAAAAGCGGCAAAGAAAGCGGGGGTCAAGGTTTCCTGCGATTTGAATTTTCGCAAGAAGCTCTGGAGCTCCGAGAAGGCGCAGAAGGTGATGACAAACCTGATGCAGTATGTGGATGTGTGCATCGGCAACGAGGAAGATGCGGAGAAGGTGCTTGGTTTCAAGCCGGGCAATACCGATGTGATGAGCGGTGACCTTGAGCTTTCCGGTTATCAGGATATTTTTAAGCAGATGGTGGCAAAGTTTAATTTTGAGTATGTGATCAGCTCGCTGCGCGTCAGCCATTCGGCATCCGACAACGGTTGGTCGGCATGCATCTACAAGCGCGATACGCAGGAGTTCTACCACTCGCGCGAGTACCATATCACGCCGATCGTGGACCGCGTGGGCGGCGGCGATTCGTTTGCGGCGGGTGTGATCTGCGGGATGCTTGACGGCAAGGAGTTTAAGGATGCGCTGGAGTTCGGCGTTGCCGCTTCGGCGTTGAAGCATACAATCCCGGGTGATTTTAACCTTGTATCCCGCGCGGATGTGGAGAACCTCGCAGGGGGCGACGGGTCCGGGAGGGTACAGCGCTAGAATGTGAAAGGGGCGGGAGGTTGGGAAAAGGGGGGCGGGTGTGACCCCTTTTCACAGTAGGTTGCAATGGCTGCTCCGCGCGGTTTTTTTTGGTGGCTTGGATGGCAGTGGGTAAGCGGGGTGGGGGGCTGCTTCGCGCAGTTTTTTGTGGCTTGGAATAATTTCGTGTGCCGCGATGGGCGGCGGAAGAGGAGGTTTATTATGGAATTAAGGACAGCGGCATCCCCGAAGGATGTAAAGCATTATACGACGGACAGACTCCGCGAGGAGTTTTTGATTGATGATCTGTTTGCCCCGGATGTGATCAAGTTAGTCTACAGCCATATTGACCGCATCATCACGGGTTCGGCGGTGCCGGTAAAGGCTCCGCTTCCCCTTACGGCGGGCGATGAACTGCGGGCAGAGTATTTTTTGCAGCGCCGTGAGATGGGTGTGATTAACATCGGCGGCGATGGCGTGATTGTGATTGACGGGAAGGAATACCGGGTAAACTATAAGGAGGGCATGTACATCGGCATGGGTGCGAAGGATATTTCCTTTGCGAGTGCGGATGCCGCAAAGCCTGCGAAGTTTTATATCAACAGTGCGCCGGCGCACAAGACTTACCCGACCGTGCTGATCCGCCAGGAGGGCGAGGCGGAGGAAGGCGTTGTCATTGTTAGACAGGAGAATAAGGTGGAACTTGGCACGCTTGAGGAGTCGAACCACCGCGTGATCTGCAAGTATATCCTGCCGGGGCAGGTGGAGAGCTGCCAGCTTGTGATGGGCATGACAAAGCTGATGCCTGGCTCGGTCTGGAACACGATGCCGTGCCATACGCATGACCGCCGCATGGAGGTCTATTTGTATTTTGACATGCCGAAGGATGCGCTTGTGTTCCACTATATGGGCGAGCCAAATGAGACGAGGCATATCATTATGCGCAACGAGCAGGCCGTGATCTCGCCGAGCTGGTCGATCCACGCGGGTTCGGGCACGCAGGCTTACACTTTTATCTGGGGGATGGTCGGTGAGAACCAGGAATTCACGGATATGGATGGCTGCGCGATGGAAGATTTGCGCTAGGGAACGCAGCTTAGGGCGGTGCAAATGGTAAGGTATTTTTGGCGGTGCGGATTTTTCCCGGCAGGGGAAGAAGCCGTGGGCGGACAGGTTTGGCCGCCCATAACTGTAGCTGCCAGGAATTGGCGGGTTCCGGTCTGTGTGCCGAGAGATTGACTGACAGGAAGGAATGAAGGATTGGCATGAGGGATTTTGTGATTACGGCGGATTCGAACTGTGATCTGCCGCAGGAATATGTGGACGCAAACGGGATTGGCATTATCCCGCATTACTATGATATCGACGGGGTGACATACGGGGATGAGAAGAACCTGACACCGAAGGAATTTTATGACCTGATGCGCGCGGGGAAGATGCCGACGACGATGGCGAGCAACCCTGCCGTGATACGGGATACTTTTCAGGCGTATGCGGATCAGGGGCTTGACGTGCTACATTTCAGCTTTTCTTCGGCGCTAAGCAGCGGGCACAGCAACGTGGCCTGCGGGGCACAGGAAATCTGCGAGGAGAACCCGGGGATGAAGATCCGTGTGGTTGATACGCTGAATGTGTCGCTTGGCGAGGGCATGGTGGTCATGAAAGCTGTCCGCATGAAAAAGGAAGGCAAGAGCCTTGATGAGATCGCGGATTGGGTGGAAGCGCACAAACAGGAGTTTTGTGTGTTTTTTGTGGTGGATGATCTGTTTCATCTGCACCGGGGCGGCAGGCTCTCGAAGACGACCGCGATTGTGGGGAGCGTGCTGAACATCAAGCCGGTCCTGATCGTGGATGCGGAGGGAAGGCTGGTGAACAATGGCACGGCGCGCGGGCGCAAGAAGGCGCTGAATGTGATTATCGACCGCGCGGTTGCGAGCATGGGGGAGGAATATCTCTCCGATGACTGGGATTTGTGCGTGGTGCATGGGGATGCACCGGAAGATGCAAAAATGGTCGCGGACGCGCTGAAAGAAAAAACGGGGAAGACGGTGATGGTCAATACCGTGAGTCCAAGCATCGGGGCACATGCGGGCCCGGCGGCGCTCGGGATCCTCTGCATGGGCAAGAGCCGCGGATAGAGGGAAACTGCAGGGAACCGCTTTGGTCAGGGATCAATCAGGATGCCCAAAAAGCCCTGTCTGGCAAGGGGAAGCCGGACAGGGCTTTTTGGCATCCTTTTAAGGGGGATGTGATTTCCCGCAAATATTTTGTTGGAATAAGGGAGGGGATAGATATGGCGGTGATCGGGATTGATCTTGGGACAACGAACAGCCTTGCGGCAGTCTGGCGGGACGGGAAAGCCTGCCTGATCCCGGATGCTTCCGGGAATTACATGACACCAAGTATCGTGGCGGTTGACACGGCCGGGAATATTTTGACAGGATATGCCGCGCGGGAGGAGGAACTGCTTGCGCCGGAGCGCTGCGCGTCAAATTTTAAACGTTTCATGGGAACGAAGAAGCGTTATCTTTTGGCGGGGAAGGAATTTGCCCCGGAGGAGCTTTCGGCCTTGGTGCTAAAAAGGATCAAGGAGGGGGCGGAGGCATTTTTGGGGGAGGAGGTCACGGAGGCGGTCATCAGCGTGCCCGCGTATTTTAACAATGACCAGCGGTATGCGACGAAGCTTGCGGCTGGGCTTGCCGGGATTGTGTGCGAGCGGATTATCAACGAACCGTCCGCCGCCGCACTCACGGCACGGAATATAGAAAATATTGGAAATCTCGGGGCGAGGGGAGCGGTTTTTGGGAATGAAGAGCCGGATGGGGCATCGGAACAATGTTTGTTAGTCTTTGATTTCGGGGGAGGGACCTTGGATGTCTCCATTGTGGATTGCTTTGAGAATATCGTGGAGATCACGGCAATCGCCGGGGACAACCGCTTGGGCGGCACGGATTTTGACGAGGCGGTGGCGGTGGCATTCTGCGCGGAAAACGGGCTGGATTGGGAAGCTTTGGACGCGGGGGAGAAAATGGCGCTTTTGTTTGAGGGCAGGCGCTGCAAGGAGGCACTCTCCGCGCAGGAAACCGTGACAATGCGGTATCAAAGGGAAGGGGAATGCCTTGCGATGGAATTAACTTCCGAAAAGATGTTTTCGCTTGCGCCGGGGCTGTTCCGCCGGATGAAAAACGTTATTTCGCGGGCGCTTACGGATGCCGGACTTGGGCTTTCAAAGATCACGCAAGTGCTGCTTGTCGGGGGCTCCGCCCGCATGCCTGCGGTGCAGATGTTTTTAAGCCGTCTGTTTGGGAGGAAGGTCACGGCAGGGGATGAGCCGGATTTTTTGGTTGCGCGGGGGATCGGTATCTATGCCGGGATCAAGGAGCGGCGGGAGGAAGTAAGGGATCTTCTTATGACGGATGTGTGCCCGTTCTCGCTCGGGCTGCGGGTGCAGGGGGATTTCGAGGACGGGGAGGGCAAGATGTGCATGATGATCGAGCGCAACAATATCCTGCCGTGCCGGGTGACAAAGCAGTTTGTCACGGCATCGGAATTTCAGGAGGAGATCCGCGTTATCGTTTATCAGGGGGAGAGCTACCACCCGGAACAAAACCTAAAAATCGGGGAACTCTGTATTCCGGTCCCGAAGGCACCGGCGGGGAAGGAAGGTGTCTCTGTAACATTCACTTATAATATCAACGGGATTTTGGAAGTTTTTGTGGTGGGCAATTCGACCGGGGAGGAGAGGAGCGCCAAATTGGTCAGCGGGCTTTGGCAGTTATCGGCCGAAGAGCTCTCACAAAAACAGGAATGGATCCGGGCACAGAGGCAGCTTTTGCAGGAAGAAGAGGAGAGGAAAGCAATCCTCTTAATGGCGGAGCGGCTGTTTGCGGAGACATCGGGGGCAGTCAGGGAGTATGTGGAACAAATGATACAATATTACAATTACGCATGGAAAAGTAAATCACTGATCAAAGTCCGGAAGGCAGGGAAGGAGGTACTGCAGGGACTGCTCGCGGTGGATATGCGGCTGCGGCAGTCCATGTTTGACGAGGGGATGTTTGAGGGGGAATTCCATTGGGATGAGGAAGAGTAAAAGGCTTGGGGGAGGCGATGTGGTGGCATCGCCTCCCGGTGGCAACGCAGCCAATAGAAATTCAGATATGTCATTCCGCAAAATCGGAATGGGATGCGGTACAGCCATCTGCTTTCCTCATGGCATAGTGTCGGTAGCAATATAGATTCCTGCATGCCGTATCCAGAAACTTCTCGTCATAGCCCGGTTTGCCGGTTATTACATGGTAGGCGGCAGCTTCAAATTTCCAGGAGATCAGGTCGTAAAAGACCGGGTGTGCCAGACGGCAGAGGAGGTTTTCCTTTTTGCGGTAGAGAAGCACTTCATCCTCCAAAAAGCAGAACGCATCGCCGGGTACGGCTTCTTTCTCGCGCTTTTGCGTGACGAGGAGGAAATTGAAATGGGTCATGGCGTTTGTGATCCTCGTCAGGAAATCAAGCCCGGCGGAATCAAAGGTGAGATTCCCGAAAATTTTTTCGGTTTCCACCATGTTTGCCGACGTGGCATTCTTTATCGTGTCCAGCAGGTCAAGTTTTCCCTGGCTTAGGGCGGGGAGCGGGAAGGTTTCCTTAAAATATGCCTCCTCGATATGCGCATTTTCCCAGATAAGTTCCCTCTGATAGCGTTTTTCATATTCCGGGAAATAATATTGCGTGGCCAGATACCGGATGCATTCGGCTTCAAAATCCGAACTGCCCTCAAAACATGCCCGGAGCATTTTCCACGTATCGTAATCCATCAGGCAGGGAACGGAGGAAAAGCCGTTGTGGTGGGGAAAAAGCCATTCTTTAAAGGCGGTGAAGAAGGCAGGGCGGCAAATAATTTTTTTCCATTCCGGTTTTGTGAGATAGCGCTCTTTGATCCGGCCAAGGCGCGTGGCAAGCGGCACATAACAGTCATTATATATGTAATTTTCCGCAATATGATTGTCCAATAAATTGATAAAATCCTCTGTGAACTCTCTTTGCAGGTGATGAAGTTTTTGGAAGGCTTCCCGCTTTTCATTAAACTGTACCCAAAGACTGCCGCAGGTAACATCCATCAGGCGGTCGTAAATAAATTCCTTCCAGGGGATTTCCTCATCAAGGAGCAGTTCTGCAGCGGCTTCGGGAAAGGGGGATTGTAATCCGGTGTCCGCAGTACCGTCTGCTTTTTCCGTGCCGGAAGCCGAATGGCCGGAAACCGGTTGGTTTGAAACTGGTTGGTTCGAAACCGGCTGGCCGGAAATTGGCTGACCGGAAACCGGCTGGTTTGAAACCGAATGGCCGGAAACCGGCTGGTTTGAAACCGGCTGGTTCGAAACCGGCTGACCGGAAATTGGCTGGTCTAAAACCGGCTGGCCGGAAACCGGTTGGTCCGGAACCGGACGGCCGGACGGCATAAGGCTGGCATATATTTCGTGGCAGAAAAGTACAATCCGGCGGGCTTGTTTACAATCCGGCCAGAGCTTTAGGTCTTTCTGGTATTCGGAATGTTTTGGGTGGAAGCGGAGGAGATTCTCGATTTTTGCAAGCGGGGAATTTTTCGGAAGCGGGGAATTCCCCGGAAGTTCCTGCTCCCTTTCTTTTCCGGGCAGAAAGAAACCGTATGCCATGCACAGCGCAAAATATAGTTCCTGCCGTATGCCATCGCGCAGGTTTAACATTTCTTCCGACAGGAATCGGTACAATTCGTCAAGGAAAGCAGGGGTATGTTTAACCCGGTAAAAGCCGGGATGGCATACGATACAAGTCCAGTCCAGTGTTTTCCAATTTTTCCACCGGATGCCGAGAAATTTCCTGCCATTTGATGGGAGGGGTGCGGTTTCGGGGGTTGTGTGCAGGTGCGCCTCGTCCGCGATGCCCTGTTCCGCATTGGTGATGCGAAGCAATAAGGCATCAATACCGGAGGATGTTTCATCGTAGCGGCATCGGTAATAGAGCAGCTGTGTCGGCTCGCTGCAGCTTTGGATGGAAAAACCTTTGCCAAGCAGGCGGTCGAGGAGGGCATCCGCCGGTGTTGTGCCAGCCTTTTTTCCGGTTTCTGTGTCAGAACCCGCAGCGCCGGCATTCCCTGCTTCCACGGAACCAAAATCCCACGTGCTGGCTTTTTTTTCAGTTTTCGTGCGGGAAACCGTGGCATCCGTGCCTTTTCCTGTTTTTGGGAAAGGATTGGCATCCGCATCCTGCTGCCCCCGCCCTGCCCTCCCCGCTGCCGCAAGCGCGGTCTGATAGGCTTCATGCAGGCGGGAAAATTCCTCCGGATGTGTTTCAACGTGGTATGTTTTACTTAAATCTGCATAAGCGTGGCGGATTTCGGCACGGCTTGCGCCATCCGTCAGCCCTATTGTGGCACCTCCCCTAAATATTATCCGGATAAAATTATAGCGGGTAACAGATTTTTTTGCAATATGGAAAGGGATCGTTTTCCGTCCGCGGCTTCCCCATGCAAAAACCGCACCCGCCCGCACAGGGCATAAAACAGTTACCCGGAAATTTCAAATTTTAGAAATTTAACAAGATATTTCTTGAAATATTCGCCGGGAGACGATATACTATAGAAAGCGTGTTTTGGGGAGGGCATATTTTGTAATGTGCATCCGGCGCAGGGAACGGAACAAAACACGTGCGCTTTTTTCGTTTCCTGTACAAACATCGGGAAGGATTGGATTTCTTGGCATGTATAAACTGATTTGTAAAGACGGAAATGCAAAGCGCGGCGAGTTCACGACGGTGCACGGCGTGATCCACACGCCGGTGTTCATGAATGTAGGAACCGTCGGCGCAATCAAGGGGGCCGTCTCCACAATGGACCTTAAGGAGATCGGGACACAGGTTGAGCTGTCGAACACCTACCATCTCCATGTAAGGCCGGGGGATGAAGTGGTCAAAAAGCTGGGCGGGCTGCATAAATTCATGGTGTGGGACAGACCGATCCTCACGGATTCCGGCGGCTTTCAGGTATTTTCCCTGGCGGGGCTTCGCAAGATCAAGGAGGAGGGCGTATATTTTAATTCCCATGTGGACGGGCGCAAGATTTTCATGGGCCCGGAGGAGAGCATGCGCATCCAGTCAAACCTTGCCTCCACGATCGCGATGGCGTTTGATGAGTGCGCGCCGCACCCGTGCACAAGGGAATATATGGAAAATTCCGTTGCCCGCACGACCCGCTGGCTTGCCCGCTGCAAGGCAGAGATGGCGCGCTTAAATGGTCTTGAGGATACAATCAACAAACAGCAGATGCTGTTTGGCATTAACCAGGGCGGCACATTTGAGGATATCCGCATCGAGCATGCAAAGCGCATATCGGAGTTTGGGCTGGACGGCTACGCGCTCGGCGGCCTTGCGGTCGGGGAGTCGCACGGGGAGATGTACCACATTATTGAAAAAACGGTTCCGTATCTGCCGGAGGACAAGCCGGTCTATCTGATGGGCGTTGGCACACCGGCAAATATTCTTGAGGCGGTGGAGCGCGGCGTGGATTTCTTTGACTGTGTGTATCCGGCAAGGAACGGCAGGCATGGGCATGCCTATACGAACCACGGCAAGATGAACCTGATGAATGCGAAGTACGAGCTGGATCCCGAACCGATCGAACCCGGCTGTGCGTGCCCGGCCTGCCGCCATTACAGCAGGGCGTATATCCGCCATCTGCTCAAGGCGAAGGAAATGCTGGGGCTGCGGCTTCTGGTAACCCACAACCTCTATTTTTATAACAAGATGATGGAGGAGATACGAAAGGCGATCGAGCAGGGGGAATACGCGCAGTATAAGAGGAGAAAACTTGCAGGGTTTGCGGAGGGTGAGGAAGCGTAGGGGAAGACAAAGGGATGGGATATTTCAGAAATAACCCGGATGCCAGGAAGGTGGACAGGAAGCTCCGGGAGATGCGATGCACAGAGAGTTTGCACAAATAAGAAAGGCCAGGGATGGCCGGAACGGAGGATTTTATGAATTTATTATTTTTGACGGACGGTGCTGCTGCGGCCGGAAATGCAGCGGCCGGGGATGCGAATGCTGCGGCTACGCCGGGAATGTCGATCATCTCGATGGTGATCTACATCGTGATTATCGGTGCGGTATTTTATTTCCTTCTGATCCGCCCGCAGAAAAAACAGCAAAAGCAGCTCGATGCCTTGGTCAATTCCCTTGAGATCGGTGACAGCGTGCTGACAACGGCAGGCTTTTACGGCGTTGTCATCGACGTGATGGAGGAAGTCATTGTCGTGGAATTCGGAAATAACAAGAACTGCCGGATCCCGATGAAGAAGACGGCGGTGGTCGAGGTGGAAAAGCCGGAGGGGGCTGCACCTGCGGAGACGAAGGAGAAGAAATAGGAGATTTTTAGCAGCAGGGGCGAAAAAAGGAAAATCCCGTGCGGGCGGATGGATCAGCCGCCCACACGGGATTTTTTTCTGCATAAATGCCGTTTATCATTCCCTCAAATGCCGCATCGTCATATCCCGGGCAGAGCATCCCCCGTTCCAAGTTCCATCTTAGCGGCATCCAGTGCCGCAAGCATTTCCTCCGGGATTTTTAGGTTTCCATGCCCGGTTCCGATTTCGACCCCCGGCTTGTTTGCACCGTGGAAATCGGAGCCGCCTGTCATGAGCAGCCTGAAATCGGCGGCAAGCTTTCGCACAAATGCCTCATCGGTTCCCGTATTCTTGGAATAGAGCGTCTCGATCCCCATCAGGCCTTCGCCCTTTAATTTTTCCACCAATTCCCTCACCCCGCCCGCGGTAAGATGGTAGAGCAGCGGGTGCGCGAGCACCGGGATGCCGCCCGCCGCGCGGATGAGGCGGATTGCTTCCTGCGGCTGCATATATTCGCGGCGCACGTAGTACGGCGTGCTGTCATCCAGATATTTGCGGAATGCCTCATCCCTTGTTTTCACATAGCCCTTCGCAAGGAGATGGCGCGCGAAGTGGGCGCGGGTGATCACGGTATCGCCCGCGTCAAAAAGCAGATCGTTTAACGTGATGTCAAGCCCAGCCGTCTGCAGATTTTTAATCATTTTTTTATTGCGGGTATCGCGGGAAGCCAGTGCATCCGAAAGTGCTTTTTTGAGCGCTTTCTCTTCCGGGTCAATCAAAAGCCCTAAGATATGGATATCGCGGTTTTTGTAGTCGGCGGAAATTTCCACGCCCGGAACGATGCGCAGCGGCAGCCCGTCCACGAAAAGTCCTTCTGCGGCGGCGCGCGCCTCCGGGATGCCGTCCACACAGTCATGGTCCGTCAGCGCGATGGCGTTAAGGCCGTGTTGGGCGGCGTGCGCGGCAACTTCGGCGGGGCTTAGGGTACCGTCGGACCGGTTGGAATGTACGTGCAAGTCAATATAGTGCATAAAAGCCTCCTTATCGAAAGTTTTGCAAATGCCCTCCCTTTTTCGGATGCATACATGCTGTAGGTTTGTCATATATTTCAATGGGATTTGCTTTTGGGAACGTACCAAGTATAGCATATTTTTAAGAAAAGGGGAACAGGTATGGAAAAAAATATGACGGGCGGGCTGTCCGCGATACATTTTGTGAAAGCATTTATCATGTCGGCGATGGTGACCGCATTGCTTTTATTTATCTGCGCGTTCCTGCTGCTGAAAACGGGGATGGAAGAAAAGACCATGGGGATTTTGCTGGCAGCGGTTGATGCGCTTGGGGTGTTTGTCGGAGGGGTGTACCTTGGGAAAAAGTCCGGGAAACAGAAGTTTTTGTGGGGGCTAATTTTTGGAATTATATATTTTTTGGTATATCTTTTGCTTTCCTTCCTGATCAGCGGACCAACGCTTTCCATAGCGGGGACCATCAAATCTTTTCTGGTCATGGCCATCGGCGGGATGGTCGGGGGGATGGTAAGCTGAACCGTACATATAAAATTAAAGAAGGAGGAGCAACCTGCTCCTCCTTTTGCATGTCTTTTGCCTGCCTATTTAACGGTTTGTGCCTCCGGCACTACCGTTGGGGAAGGGATCGGCAAAGCGGCATCCGCCTGTGTAGTGTCCTCGCCGGTTTCGCTGTCCGCTTCGGTGTTTGCCTCATCCTCCTCCGAGGAGCTAAACAGCTGATCATATGTATCCTGGTCTACGACAGTAACTTTACAGACATCAAATTTCCCGTTCTCAATCATAGCAAATACGTAAGTATCACCTTCTGCCTTTGCGGTGACCTTGCCACTGCTCGTCACTTTGGCAATTTCCGTGTCGGCGGAGTAAAACATTACGGTCTCGGTTGTATTGTAAGGAAGCAGGATTGTCTTTAATGTCGTGCGTTTCCCAACCGCTAAGACGATCTCGGATTTCGTCCATTTTACGCTGATCGCGGGAGGACCGACTATGACCTCGCACGTAAGGGTAGCAATCGTCTTTAGCCCTTCTTTTACGGTGACCGTGATGGTGGCGCTGCCGTTTGCAATGCCACACACAACCCCGTCCTCATCCACCGAGGCAATTTCTGCGTTGCTCGATTTAAAGGAAGCCTTCTGGGCTGCGGAAAGGTTATATACCTTCAGCGTATACTTGGTATCCTTGACTAAAGCTTTCGTCTTGACATTCAGCTTAATCTCAGCCTGCGTTTCCGTCTGTGGCTCGGAAGAATCCGTCATCTCCTTGGAA
>CAYMGZ010000045.1:0-12150 GCA_964390095.1 uncultured Lachnospiraceae bacterium
AATTAGAAAATTGTTTTATTTAATTGTTTCCGTCCGCAGCCCCGTCCGTGCCCTCCGGGTTGCCGTCCCCGGCACCTCCGTCTGTGCTGTCATCCGAACCGTTGCCGTCACCATTGTTTTCGCCGTTGCCATCCGTACTGCCATTATTATTGTTTTCATCATTGCCATCTGTACCATCCCCGTCATCCTCCGCCGTGCGGATGTCCTTGAGGTTTAAATGGTCATCCGGGTCGGAAAGGTCATAGCCTTCCACGATGCCATCCACATAGGTGCGCACCTTTTCGGAAGCGATCGTATCCGAAATTTGCTGGTCCACGGTATCCGGTTTTTGTCTCAGGTGGAAAACAACAATGTGGCAGGCGGTGCTATCCTCAACGACCGTGGCCTCATTTGCCGTGCGTGCCTCGTCAAAGAGCCAGTCGCGGTAGGAGGAATGCGTGTTTGAATACGTTGCGTCCTTGGCAGCGGAAGCATCGTCCGCCGCGTAAGTCTCCTTCTGTTCCTCGGTTGCGTATTCGCGGCACAGGGTAAGGAAGTCCTCGCCTGCCTGATAGCGGGAAACAAATGTGTCTGCTTTTTCCTTTGCGGCAGCAAGGGCGGCAGTTTTCTGCTCGTCGGTCGCATCCTCCGGGATGTCCGCCTGCATGTCAAAGGAGGAGAAATTGATGCTGTCATAATCTCGCTTGTTTTCCGCGTAGCGTTCCGCCACTGCCGTATCGTCCGGCTTATTTTCCTCCAACAGGTGGGAATAATATGCCTGTGCGGTCAAAAGGGTTGTCACAGCGTCCTTTAAGGAGGACTTGGTCGCGTAGGCACCAAACATGTTCTTTAGATAGGACTTTAATGTGATGCCCTGTGCGGTGGCAGCCTCGGTCAGGTCAGAATAAAATTGATCGGAATCCTCGGTTACGTCATACGAAAAGTTGTTCTTTTCGGCATCGTCGCACAGTGCAAGGTACTGGCTGATGTTCGCGACGGTCATCTGGTCAAAATACTGCTGCCATGTCGTATTTTCGTCGTATTCCTGGGAATCAAAGCTTTGGCTTGTGTCAAGGCCAAGGTAAGGCAGGATATAGGAATAGTTTGTAAGGTACGAGTTTACACCATAGCTATAATGGAAATCATAATCGATTTTCGAGACGGAATGATTGCCAATGCGGATATATTCGCTCTTTGCATTGGCGCGCCTTACAAGCGGTACGGCAACCACGATGACGATAATCAGGACGGCCACAGCGATGGCCGTGATGCGCGCAATCATGGCCTGGCGTTTCTCCCTCTCCGCAGCCTCCTTCCTGGCCTGCATCTTGCGGTCGTATTTTGTCATTTTCTTTTCGGCAGTATTTTCTGCCGTTGCTGGGTTCTTCTGGTTTCCCATCTTATTTCCTCCATTTCTTTGCAGTATTGCAGCCTGCGGTTTGTTTCCATGCTATCTTACATGATTTTGTGAAAATAAGAAAGATGTTTCACAGATAATTCATGAATTTTTGTATGGAAATATCAGGGGCAGGCAAAAGCACTGTCGCGATTATATCATATCCCGGCAGCAATGTCTATCGGCAATGTCTATTTGTTTTCGATTTTTTTGCTGCAACCCGTCCTTTACATTGGCGGGGGGAATTGCTATAATTACGGAAAAAGCAGAAAGGATGGCGGTTCCCATGACGAGGTTGTTGGTGTTTGGGGCGCAGGCGGAGGAGCTTGCGAAAATAAAAAAAGCGGCGGGCAGCATAAAATTGCGGGTTGCCGTGGTGGCAGGGATTTTGTACCGGCAGAAGGCCGGGGTGTTGGCGGAGGCGGATCTTGCCAGCCTTTTGGAAAATGTGCAGATGGGCGGGGAGGAAGGAAAGTACCTTGGGAAGCCGGTTCCTGAAAGTATGGTCTTATTTTGCGGGCTTGGGGAAAAACAGCTTGACAAAATTCTTGCCGCCCTAAAACGGGAGGGGGCGCAGGTCGATTACAAGGCGGTGCTGACAGGGGAGAACGCAAATTGGAATGTGCTGCGGCTTTTTGCGGAGCTTGCCAGGGAAAAGGCTGCTTACGGGAAGGGATGACCATGCCATGAAAAAAATCATAACCGGGATACTTGCCCATGTGGACGCGGGGAAGACGACATTGTCGGAGGCTTTCCTATATAAAGGGGGCAGCATACGGAAACTTGGGCGTGTGGACCATAAGGATGCGTTCCTTGACACGGACGTGCAGGAGAGGGAGCGGGGCATCACAATCTATTTAAAGCAGGCAAGGCTCTCGTTTGGGGAGCTGGAACTGGTCTTGCTTGATACGCCGGGGCATGTGGATTTTTCGGCGGAGATGGAGCGCAGCCTCGCGGTGCTTGATTACGCGGTGCTTGTCATAAGCGGCACGGATGGCGTGCAGGCGCACACGGAGACTTTGTGGAAGCTCCTTTCGCATTACAAGGTCCCGACCTTTGTTTTTGTCAATAAAATGGATCTTCCCGGGGCGGACATTGCCACCCGCATGGCAAACTTAAAGGCAAGGCTTTCGGAGGAATGTGTGGATTTCATGGAACCGGACGGGGAACGTTTTTTTGAGGAGCTGGCGCTTTGTTCGGAGGAAATGCTGGATTCCTACATGGAAACCGGGACCATTGCAGAGGAAATGATACAGAAGGCGGTGGCGGAGAGGAAAGTTTTCCCCGTATACTTTGGCTCGGCATTAAGGCTTGACGGGGTGGAGGAACTGCTTTGCGGGATGGGGCACTACACCAGGGAAAAGAAATATCCGGAAGCCTTTGGCGCGAAGGTGTACAAGATCGAGCGGGATGAGCAGGGCAAGCGGCTGACTTGGCTAAAGCTGACCGGGGGAAGCCTTGCCGTAAGGCAGGGGGTGGAGTACACGCCGGGGCCGCCCGCATCCGGGGCACTGGGGGAAGGGCAGGGGGAGGCGGTGCTTTCCGAGAAAGTTGACCAGATCCGCCTGTACAACGGGGCGAAGTTCAAGGCGGTGGAGTCCGTGCACGCCGGGGAAATCTGTGCGGTGACAGGGCTTAGCGCGACCTGCGCGGGGCAGGGGCTTGGGGCGGAGGCGGGCGATTTGCCCCCGGTCATGGTCCCGGTCATGAATTACCGCGCCATATTGCCGGAAGGCTGTGACACAGTGGTCATGCTAAAACGTTTTCGGGAACTGGCGGAGGAAGACCCCATGCTGCATATCCGCTATGTGCCACCCTTGCAGGAAATCCATGTGCAGCTGATGGGGCAGGTGCAGATCGAGGTGCTGGTGGAAAAAATCAAGGAGCGCTTCGGTGTTAAGGTCGGCTTTGATGCGGGAAGCATTTTGTACCGGGAAACCATCGCGGAACCTGTCCTTGGGATGGGGCATTATGAGCCGCTTAGGCATTATGCAGAAGTTCATTTGCTGCTTGAACCGGAAAAGCCTGGCAGCGGTTTGGTGTTTGATACAATCTGTCCGGAGGATGCGCTTGAAAAAAACTGGCAGCGGCTTGTGCTGACGCATTTGGCGGAGCGGGAGCATTTGGGTGTGCTGACCGGATCGCCTATTACGGATATGAAGATTACGCTTGTGGCAGGGAGGGCGCATATCAAACATACCGAGGGCGGTGATTTTAGACAGGCAACCTACCGGGCCGTGCGCCATGGGTTGATGCGCGCAAAAAGTGTTTTGCTGGAACCATACTACGAATTTCAAATGGAATTGCCCACGGAGGCTATTGGGCGGGCAATGACAGATATGGAGCGTATGTGCGGCAAATGTGGTGCGCCGGAGGCACGCGGGAACGAAATGGTGCTTTGCGGCAGCGCCCCGGTCGCGACGATGCAGGGCTATGCTGCGGAGTTTGCCGCCTACACGCACGGGCGGGGGCATTTTTCCTGCCGGGTGGCGGGCTATGCGCCGTGCCATAACGCGCCGGAGGTCATGGAAAAAATTGGGTACCGGCCGGAAGCCGACCTTGAAAATTCCGCGGATTCGGTGTTCTGTTCCCATGGTGCGGGGGTATTGGTGCCGTGGCAGCAGGCGGCGGACTGGATGCATTTGGAGGTGCTTCCCCCCTGTGGGCAGGGCGCGGGGGGAGGGGGGACACCGGGCGGAGGGGTGACATCCATCAATGCCCCCGGCAACATCCGGCCGGAAGACCCCGGGAAAAAGGAATCTTCCCTCGGTGCGGCTTACGCGGCGGACAAGGAGCTGGAGGAGATTTTTACCCGCACGTTTGGTGCGGTGAAGCGCCGGGTCCCCGTGGGTGCAAATTCCCTTGGGGAGCAGGTGGGCGAAGGGCAGGACACAGGCGAAAAAAAACGTAAGGAGGAGGCTTTGGCAGCGCGCAGGCAGGAGCGCTCCGTGGAAACCATAAAGCAGGAACTCTCCAAAGACCGCCTGCCGGAATACCTCCTTGTGGACGGTTACAATGTGATTTTTGCGTGGGAGGAACTGGAAGCGCTGGCAAGGGAGAGCCTTGAGGCGGCGCGCGGCAGGCTGATGGATATTATGTGTGATTACCAGGGGTACACAAAATATAGGGTCATCCTGGTCTTTGATGCCTACCGGGTGAAGGGAAACCCCGGCGAGGTCGTCAAATACCACAACATCCATGTGGTTTACACGAAGGAGGCGGAGACGGCGGACATGTACATCGAGAAAGTCTCGCATGAACTCGGGCGCAAATACCATGTCACGGTCGCAACTTCGGACGCACTCGAACAGTTGATTGTCATCGGGCAGGGGGCAGTGCGCATGTCCTCGCGGGAATTGAAGGAGGAAGTGGAACGCGTGGCGGACAGGCATCTTGAAGCGTACGCAAAGAGACTTTCCAAAGGAAAAAATTCCCAGATGAAAGAAGCGCTTTCCCGGGCGTTGCAAGATGCGGCAGGGGAAAAGAAAACGGATCAGGGCATGGCAAAACCGGAAAAGAAAATCCGTTAGGAAATGCTACAAAAAACAAAGATTTGTGCAAGATTCTCTCTTGACATCGGACGAAAATCTGATATCATTGTTTGTAACAGGAAAAATAATTAAAAACAGAAATTTTGGTGTTAATTAAAAAAGTGTGGGATTTTACGGAACGAATCATCAGTAAAATCCCGCACAGTGCCCGGAAAGGAACTCCCGGGAGCTGTGCGGACGGAATTTCCTTTCCTCGGTATTGGGGGCTGGGAGGGATTTTACGGAACTAATTATAAGAAAGGGGAAATGAGATGAAAGAGAAACTGCAACAGGAATTTTCGAAAATATTCGGCAGGGATGCCGAAGCCGTCTACTTCGCGCCGGGCAGGGTCAACCTGATCGGGGAGCACACCGACTACAACGGGGGGCATGTGTTCCCGTGTGCGCTCACGATCGGTACATACGCGGCGGCGGCAAAGAACACCGACAATACGCTGCGTTTTTACTCCATGAATTTTGAGGAAAAGGGTATCATCACGGCGGATCTTTCCAATCTGAAAAAGGAAGAAGCGCACGACTGGGCCAACTATCCAAAGGCCGTGTTAAAAACAATGCTCGATGCGGGCTATCCGGTCACTTCAGGCATGGATATCCTGTATTTCGGCAATATCCCAAATTCCTCCGGGCTTTCCTCCTCGGCTTCCATTGAGGTGCTCACGGGCTATGTGGCGCGGGAGATGTTCGGGTTTGACGTGGATTTTGTGGAACTTGCAAAAATCGGGCAGAAGGCGGAAAATGAATTTATCGGCGTGAACTGCGGCATCATGGACCAGTTTGCGATCGCGATGGGGAAGGAAGGCCATGCAATCTTCCTTGACACGGCAACCCTTTCTTATGAATATGCGCCAATCGCGCTGAAAGATGCAAAGATCGTGATCGCCTGCAGCAACAAAAAGCGCGGGCTTGGTGATTCCAAATATAATGAGCGCAGGAGTGAGTGCGAGGCGGCACTTGCAAGTTTAAAGACCGTGCTTGACATCCATTCGCTCGGGGAACTTAGCGAGGAAGAGTTTGAGAAGAACAAAGGTGTGATTGCGGATCCGGAAAAACAAAGGCGCGCAAAGCACGCGGTATATGAGAACGCACGCACGATCAAGGCAGTTGATGCCTTAAAGGCGAATGATATCGAACAATTTGGGAAACTTATGATTGCTTCGCACGAATCGCTGCGCGATGATTACGAGGTGACGGGCATTGAACTGGACACCCTTGTGGAAGCATCCCTTGCGCAGGAGGGTGTGATCGGTTCACGCATGACCGGGGCGGGCTTTGGCGGCTGCACGGTCAGCATTGTAAAAACAGGGGCGGTAGATGCCTTCATCAAAAACGTAGGCGAGATCTATAAGGACAAAATCGGTTATGCGGCAGATTTTTATGTCGTTGACGCAGGCTGCGGCCCTTACACACTTTAAAGAAAGGATGGAGGATTATTATGGCAGTTTTGGTATTAGGCGGCGCGGGTTACATTGGTTCCCATACAGTTTATGAATTGATTGACTACGGCGAGGAAGTGGTGGTCGCGGATAATTTGGAGACGGGGCATATCGAAGCCGTGCACCCGAAGGCAAAATTTTATCAGGGCGACATCCGCAACCGGGCATTCGTGGACCGGGTATTTGATGAAAACAAGATCGATACCGTGATCCATTTTGCGGCAAATTCCCTGGTTGGCGAAAGCATGACAAACCCATTGAAATATTACGATAATAATTTGTGTGGCACAAAGGTACTGCTTGAATCGATGGTGGCACACCACATTGATAAGATTGTATTTTCCTCGACGGCGGCAACTTACGGTGAGCCGGAGAATATCCCGATTTTAGAGACGGACCGGACCCACCCGACGAACTGCTACGGCGAGACGAAGCTTTCGATGGAAAAGATGTTTAAGTGGACGGGTAAGGCGCATGGCCTGCGCTACGTGTCGCTGCGCTATTTTAATGCCTGCGGCGCGCACGAGAGCGGGCAGATCGGCGAGGCACACGCGCCGGAGACCCACCTGATCCCGCTGATCTTGCAGGTTCCGAACGGCAAGCGCGAGTCGATCACGATTTTCGGGGATGATTACCCGACCGAGGATGGCACCTGCATCCGCGACTACATCCATGTGACGGACCTTGCGATGGCGCATATCCTTGCGATGCGTTACCTGCGTGCGGGGAACCCGAGCAATATTTTCAACCTTGGCAACGGCGTAGGGTTTTCCGTAAAAGAAGTCATCGAGACGGCGCGTGCCGTGACGGGGCACCCGATCCCTGCCGTTGTGGAAGGACGGCGCGCGGGCGACCCGGCAAGGCTGATTGCGTCAAGCGAGAAGGCGAGGGAAGTGCTTGGCTGGAACCCGCAGCATGATGATTTAGGAAAGATCATTGCATCCGCGTGGAAGTGGCACCAGAGCCATCCGGATGGTTTTGCAAAATAATACCGTATGAAATTTACTTGACATCACTGCCGCCATTCATTACAATAGAGGGTAATGGGTGGCGGCAGCTTTTTGTGGCCTGTACGCCTGACCTGTATCCTAAAGGGGCAGTTCCTTTCCTGTAGATGCCGCAGGGCGGCCGTGCCCGGCGCAGCCTGCGATAATGAATCGCCAACGATATAGCCTGGCGGCGGGAAAGGGTGGCTTGATCTGGTTTGGGCAAGGAGAAAAAAATGGAAAAGCAGGAAGAGGAAAAAGCATCCGGGCAGCCGGGGGCAGAAGCGTCAGGGCAGGGGAAACGGCGTATGTACAAAGAGATTTTTGGCTGGGTGGCCGTCATCGTGTGCGCGTATGTGGTGGCGTTTTTTGTTACGCACTGCGTTGTATTAAAGGCGGAGGTGCCAACGGGTTCGATGATACCGACCATTGAGGTCGATGACCGTCTCATCGGGAACCGGCTCGCGTACCTGTTTTCGGACCCGGCGCGCGGGGATATCGTGATCTTCCCGTACCCGGACAATGAGAAGGAACTTTTCATCAAGCGTGTCATCGGCCTGCCGGGCGAGACACTAAAGATCGTGGACGGCGTGCTTTATATTGACGGGGAAATATATGAGGAACCTTATCTGAATGAGCCGATGGAGGGGAGTTTCGGGCCGTTTACGGTGCCGGAGGGACATTATTTTGTGATGGGGGATAACCGCAACCATTCAAAGGACTCCCGGTTTTGGGAAAATACCTATGTTAAGAGGGGAAAGATCCTTGCAAAGGCATGGTTTTGTTATGCACCTTCGCGGAGGTTTTTAAAATAAAGCGGGCAGGAAAGGAGCTTATTATGGAAGACCAGAAAAATATGGAAGAATATGGAAACCATCCGGGGGCAGAGGAGGCCGGTGGGGAGGCGGATGCTGCCAAAGCCGGGGAGGAAGCAGTGGAAACCGGGGAGGACATGGCGGAATCCGAGGAGGAAGTGGCCACGGGGCATGGAGCCGGAAAAGTATTAAAAGAACTGTTCAGCTGGGTGATGGTGGTGGTATGTGCATTCGTTCTGGCATTTGTCATCACGCATTATGTGATCATCAAAGCGGAAGTGCCAACGGGTTCCATGATTGCAACCATCCAGATTGACGACCGCCTGATCGGCAACCGGCTGGCATACCTTTTTTCCGACCCGAAGCGTGGGGATATCGTGATTTTCCCGTACCCGGACAATGAGAAAGAAACCTACATAAAACGGATTGTCGGCCTGCCGGGCGAGACACTTGAAATCGTGGACGGCGTGCTTTATATTGACGGGGAAATATATGAGGAACCTTATCTGAATGAGCCGATGGAGGGGAGCTTCGGGCCGTTTACGGTGCCGGAGGGGCATTATTTTATGATGGGGGATAACCGCAACCATTCGTGGGATTCCCGTTATTGGACGAACCATTATGTGGAGAAGGGCAAGATACTTGGAAAGGCGTGGTTGCGTTATGAGCCTTCTTGGGGGCTGCTTAAATAAACGGGGCGGGGGCAAACCCTGTGCCATACGGATGGGGGAATTGGAAAAATATAGGGGCGCAGGGGTCTGGAAGCTGCTCGCCTGTTGCACGGTTCTCCTCCTGCTTCTTTCTGCTGCGGCAAAAGAGCCTGCCGCCGGTGCACCGGGCGCGATGACGGACATCCGGGTCGGGCTTGCGGCACTTTACGGCGGCAAACCGGAAATCAGGATAGAAAACAAAAAGATCGGTCTGGGATACTGCATCAACGACAGTTACCAGACCGATCTGGAGTTATCAAGCGGCACGGGCTTTGTTTTCACCCCGGCGGATGGTTATTACTATTCCGTCGCAAAAACTTATGCCAGTTATGAGAATGCCGAGCGGGTGGCGGCCATCGTCCGAGGCCTTGGCGTACAGGCATGGCCGGTTGCCATCTACCGCAATTATTGGCGCGTCTACGTTGGCGGGACCGCGACAGAGGCGGGCGCACAGGAAGTTTACACAAAGGTGGAAGGCCGTTACGGCTACAGCTATTCCGCGCGGATGCCGGACAACGGCCACCGGGTGCTCGTTAAGGCGGATGGCTATGCGTTTTTGATTGACGGTGAACGGATGGGGGCATACCCGCAGTTTAAGCCGTTGACGGTGGACGAAAAAGGGAATGCCGTGACCGACCTTGGCAGCCGCAGTTACCGGGGGCGCATGGAGATCGGACGCTACGGGAAAAATTCGCTGACAGCCGTCAATGTGATCCACATCGATTCCTACCTCTACGGTGTTGTGCCGTGCGAGATGCAGGCGGGCTACGAGATGGAGGCATTAAAGGCACAGGCCGTCTGCGCGCGCAGTTTTGCGCTGATGAAAGTAGGGTATAAGGCGGACTCCAACATTAAAAAAGCCTATTACCTTGAGGATACGACGAGCAGCCAGGTCTACCGGGGCTATGGCGCGGAACACGCGCGCACAAGCCAGGCGGTGGACGAAACGGGCGGTGAGGCAGTCTATTATAACGGAAAGATGGTGCTAACATACTACTATTCAACGAGCGGCGGAAGCACCGAGAATGTCAGTGAGGTTTG
This sequence comes from uncultured Lachnospiraceae bacterium, assembly GCA_964390095.1. Classification (GTDB taxonomy): domain Bacteria; phylum Bacillota; class Clostridia; order Lachnospirales; family Lachnospiraceae; genus RGIG4057. The sequence goes on from CAYMGZ010000045.1 coordinate 9,912, forward strand.
GGGCATGGAAGTGGATTATTTAAAAGCGGTGCCCGACCTATACGAGACGGAGCCGGAGAAACAGCCGTGGCTGGTCACCTATACCGATGAGGAGCTTGCGGCAAAGCTTGCGGCGAATGGCCTTTTTGTTGGCACGGTGCAGTCTGTCATGCCGCAGGTGATGACCATGAGCGGCCGCGTCTATCTGTTGAAGGTGCTTGGCAGCAGGGGAAACACCATCTTACAGTCGGGTACCATACGGCAGGTGTTCTCGCTCCCCAGCACAAAATTCAAGGTCGTAAAACAGGGGGATGTGCCGGATACCGTCACTGTGGCAGGCGCGGAAAAAACGCTGCAAAAAAGGATTGGGGACTGTTTTGTGCTTTCGGCAGGCGGGGAGGTAAGCCAGGTTCCCGGGCAGCTGACACAATATATCGTGTCGGGGGCGAAGAACCTGATGAATTACCCGCGCAGTGCGCCCAAAGGCACGGATACATGGTATTTTTACGGGATGGGCTACGGCCACGGTGTGGGCATGAGCCAATCCGGCGCAAACGGGATGGCAAAGGCGGGCTATGGTTATAAGGAAATCATTGCGTATTATTATCAGGGCTGTTATGTCGGCAGGCAGTAAACGTTCCGGGAAGGTAGGGCAGATTTAAGGCCGGAACGCAAGCTGCCGGAAAAGGAGGATAAGGTACAGGAATGAATACGATGAAAAAACAGGATTTTTATTTTGAATTGCCGCAGGAGCTGATCGCACAGGATCCTTTGGAGGACCGGTCCGCGTCAAGGCTTCTGGTTCTGGATAAGGAAACCGGGGCATATGAACACCGGACATTTTGCGACATCACAAAATATCTGCGGGCAGGGGACTGCCTTGTGGTTAATGACACGAAGGTGATCCCGGCGCGGCTGATCGGCACGCGGGTAGCGGCAGCAGGTACTGCGGGTGCGGGGGACGGCATTTTGCGGGTTGAGGCAGCAGGTACTGCAGGTGCGGGGGACGGTACTTTGCGGCAGGCGGCGGAAGGAAAGAACGGGGGCACGGGGGCGCAGATTGAGCTTTTGCTGCTTCGGCGGCGGGAGAATGACGTGTGGGAAACTCTGGTAAGACCGGGGAAAAAGGCGAAGCCCGGCACGCGGATTTCCTTCGGCGGCGGGGTTCTAATGGCAGAGGTGCTTGATATTGTGGAAGAGGGCAACCGTCTGGTAAAATTTTCCTATTCCGGGATTTTTGAGGAAATTTTGGATTCCCTTGGGCAGATGCCGCTGCCTCCCTATATCACGCACATGCTTGCGGACAAGAACCGCTACCAGACCGTTTACGCAAAATACAAAGGTTCTGCCGCCGCGCCGACGGCAGGGCTGCATTTCACACAGGAACTGCTCGCGCAGGTTGAGGCGATGGGGGTAACGGTCGCTCATGTGACGCTGCATGTGGGGCTTGGCACCTTCCGCCCGGTCAAGGAGGAAAATATCTTAGACCATCATATGCACTCGGAATTTTACCGCGTGCTGCCGCAGGAGGCGGAGAAAATCAATGCCGCAAAGCGCGCGGGCGGCAGGGTATTCTGCGTGGGAACGACAAGCTGCCGCACCGTCGAGTCGGCGGCGGGGGCGGACGGCATGGTGCATGCGGGCGAGGGGGATACGGATATTTTTATTTACCCGGGGTATCACTTTAAGGTGCTGGATGGCCTGATCACAAATTTCCACCTGCCGGAATCCACGCTTTTGATGCTTGTCTCGGCGCTTGCCGGAAGAGAGCATGTGCTTGCCGCCTACAAAGAGGCCGTGCGGGAGAGGTACCGTTTTTTTTCGTTTGGGGATGCGATGCTGATCCTCTGATGCAAAATCCGATTTTTGTGAAGGAAAGGAAGAAGGGAAGAAAAAAGATGCCCGGTAAGCAGAGGGTTGCTTGCCGGGTGATTTTTTTTGCAGATTTTGGAACCGTATCATTTTTCGGGCAACTCATAAAAAGCACTATATGAAAAGAAATTTAATGCAATAAGGCAGGTTTTGCGCGGCCTGCGGGCAGTTTTCTTAATATTCCACTGTCAAACACCCGTGCTGCTGACGGTTTTAAAATCCTACTGCGAGATTTTTAAGCATGTGTAATATCTCGCAGTATAATACGCACGAGAATTATTATTGTGAGGTGTGGGCATGATATACCGGGAGCATTATATTAAACTGGTCAGGGAGTTCTATGACTCTGATCTTATCAAAATAATTACAGGAATACGCAGGTCTGGTA
>CAYMGZ010000046.1:0-12114 GCA_964390095.1 uncultured Lachnospiraceae bacterium
TCTTCCACCATCTGGCGTTCCTGCGGGGTCAAGGAACTTTCGTCAAAAATAGGTTTCTGCATTTCCGGGGCCGCCTCCGGCACTGTGGCAGGCTGCTGCGGTTCCTCGGCAAACGGCTCGAAGGTGAGTGTCGGGGTTGCTTCCAAGTCTTTTAACAAATCATCAGTCATTGTTTTGCCTCCATAGGTAAGATTCTATATTTTTATTTTTTTGTGGCATTGATACCAGTTCATTCACACTTATCAAATGCCCCTTTCGTCAGCCCTTCCTGCGCAAACATCGTCTGCAACACCGAAATATCCGTTGAAATATCCAGCGCGTCATCCTCATACAGGCTGTCAAGCAGTGTCTCAAATGCGTAGATGATTGTTTCAAGCGTGGACTCGATCTCTGTCTTAGCAGTTTTGATATTATCGCCCTGTACGCTCTGCGCGTCAAAATCGCGGTAAGCATTAACAAGTTTTAAGGTTGTCGGCAGGTAGTAATTGATGAATTTGTCAAGGTCATCCACCTGTTCCGGGTGTACCTCGATGCGGGCGTAAATCTTGCGGATGATCTCCTCTAAGTGGTCAAGTTTTGCGGAAATGATCTCGCCGGGGATCGCGGCATTTGCCTCGCGGATTTTGGTCAGGTAGGAATCGCCCGCGGAGAGGACTTTGATCACCTTCGGCGGGAGGGAGGCACGCCCCGGATTTGTTGCCTGGCCTGTACCGGATTCGGCGGCAGTGGTTTCCCTTGCGGTATTGGCTGCCGTCCCTTTTCCTTCCTGTGCCGTGCCAAAAGCATTGCCGGCGGAAGGGTCCTGGCATGCCGCACTGCCGGTTTGCTGCCCCGCCGCGGCAAAATCCCCCGCCGCGGAAGCGATGCGCCCGCCTGCGCGCCGCTCCGAAAGCTGCCTTGCAAGGTAGGCGTTCTGTGCCTTCAGATACTGGTCATACGTTGCGCCGTTTAACATCACGCAGGTCTGCTGGTCGTCAATGTGCCCCTCCGGGAACATACCAAGCGCAATCATCTTGCGCAGGTCTTTCACCACGAAACGCTCCGAGCGGCCGATGTGGGAGGAGAGTTCCTTGACCGGGCAGTAGGCGCGCCCACGCAGTTGGCGGACATACTGGTAAAAACGGTGGATGCGGTTTTTGCGCCTGGTGCCCACGATCGTCATGCCGCCGGAAATAAAGAACCCCGGCATAACGAGTGAACTCATCAAGGTATTATACTCGCTGTAGGACAAGGCATCTGACCCGTTTAGGAGGTTGAACATGATCAGCAAAAGGACACAGGTTGCAAGGCCGAGCCAGCCAAAAACCGAGAGCAATATGCCGGAGACGCGCCCTTTTGGTTTGCGGCTGATCGGGACCAGTTCCGTGGAATTTTGATGTCCGGTGGTACCGGCGCTGTAGTTTGGGTTTCTTCCGTTCCGGAAACCGGCATTCCCGGTTTGGTCTGTGCCCTTCTGGGAATTTCCCCGGTGCGTGGCCGAACCCCCAAAAAAGCCAAATGCCTCCGCCGCTTCGCGCAGCCGGCCGGAATAATCATTGTGGCCATGCCGGTTCTGGTTTTGCCCGGTGCCCGCCTGCCATGCCTGGTTCCGGTCCCTGTCCGCCTGCCGTCTGCGCTCCGCAGCCTGCTTCCTGCGTTCCTCGGCTGCCCTGCGCCTTGCCTCCACGGCCTGCCGGCTGTTGTAGCGGGCGCGTTCTGCCTCTGCCTCGGCCGCCTGCCTTCTGGCGTTGTAATCCGCGCGCGCATCGCCGTTTACGATCTCGCCGTCAATATGTTCCAGATTTTCCCTTGTTCTTCCTGCCTCACCGTACGGTTGGGAGGAATGGCTTTGGTTCGTGCCAATTTCCGCAATGGAAGTGTTGACGGCACTTGTTATATTTTTGTTTAGTTTCGAAAAATCCGATGTGGCCAGCGCTTCCTGCACGGCTTTTTCAATATCGGATGCAAGGTCGGAATTGTACATGGTAAACCTCTCGTTCGAAAAATTTTGGCAATAAGGACTTTCCTGCCAGAAATTATAGCGCAAACGGGAAAGGTTTGCAATCGGAAATCAAGATTATAATCAATTTATAATTTTGCATGGCACTTTATTAAGAATATCAAAATATTTCCTTACGGTTTCTTTGCGGTTTCCTTGCGGCGGCAGGCATTATGTTAAAGAAAGAATTGCGAAGTGTGCCGGATTGTGATATAGTGGGGAGGATGGCCCATGTGGGGTTTGGGGCAGTTTCTGGCGGGGCATGGGATAAAGATGGGCACGGGCTGGCCCGCGCAGGGTCTTAGGCTGTTTCCATATGAGGAAAAAAGGGGGAGCGTATGTATGGCAGATGAACTGAAGGGATTGATTGAGACTTGCTATGGCATGGCGGCGGCGATCAACGCGGCGGGGATTGGCGTGGGGGAGCAGATGAAGCTGCAGGCCGTGGTGCGGTTTGAATTTTTGAAATTTCTTTCCTACCTCGCATATACGGAGGGGGATGTCAAACAGCGGGAACTGGATTTTATCAACCGGACACTTGGATACGGTTTCAAGGGAACGGAACTGGTACAGTTCCGGTTTGACGAGCGGACCGCGATGCCGGAATATGCGCGGACGGTGCCAAAGGCACTGAAATATTTTGTGCTGGCGGATGCGGGGGATAAGATGAAGGATACCGTCTACCACAAAAAGAAAGCGATGACATTGGTGGAAACTTACCGTTTGCTCGGGCAGAGTTACATTGCGCAGGATGAGAGGACGACCGAGAAGGAAATCCGCCTGCTTACGGCTTACATGAAGATGTTGGAGGGTTTTTTGAAGGAATACGGGTTATTCCGCAGGAATGCGAATGCCCGCCCGATCCTGCCGGTTATCGACCGCCGGGAGACAAAGCGGGAAGATCCTGTGAAAACATCCACAGGGCAGGAAAAGCCGGACGATATGCGGGGGGAGGAGGCAAAGGAGAGCGTGGAGGACATGCTCGCCGAACTGAATGCCCTGACAGGCCTTTCGGCGGTCAAGCAGGAGGTGAACCATCTGGTCAACCTGATGCAGGTGGCGAAGCTGCGCCGTGAACAGGGGATGAAGGAGCCGTCCGTCTCCAAGCACCTTGTTTTTTCCGGGAATCCGGGAACAGGCAAGACGACGGTCGCACGGATTTTGGCAAAAATTTACAAATCACTCGGAATCCTGGAAGAAGGGCAATTGGTCGAGGTGGACCGTGGCGGGCTGGTCGGCGGCTATATCGGGCAGACGGCGACGAAAACGATGGATGTCGTGGATGAGGCAATCGGTGGGATATTGTTTATTGACGAGGCATACGCGCTGACGGTCGGCAAGGGCAATGGGGATTTTGGGCAGGAGGCAGTCGATACCCTGCTAAAAGCGATGGAGGACAACCGCGACTCGCTGATTGTGATCGTGGCGGGTTACCCGGACCTGATGGATGAGTTTTTAAGCTCCAACCCGGGGCTGCGCTCCCGTTTTTCGCGTTTCATCCTGTTTGAGGACTATACGCCGGACGAGCTTTTTGATATTTTGCTTGGCATGTGCAAAAAACAGGAGTACACACTTTCCGGGGAGGCGGAGGAATTTGTAAAAGGGTTTTTGCGGGAGCGCTGTGAGAACAAGCCGGACAATTTTGCAAATGCGCGCGATGTGCGCAATATCCTGGAGCATGCGATCACAAACCAGGCCGCGCGGGTCGTCGCAAGCGGGAAATCAGATTATGACACCCTTGCTAAACTGGAAAAATGTGATTTTGAGGCAATCCGGCTGTAGTGTGGAGGCGGCCTTCCCCTCCGGGAAATCTGAAAAAAATATGAATTTCCAAGGAAAAGCTTTTATTTTGGGGAGGAATGTGTTATAACTGTCTACGCAACTTTCTTCCGGGCAGCCCCGGTGGCTGACCCGCATGGCCGGGTGTTTTGTCCGTGGCAGGAACGGGTGATCCGGCATATCCATAAATATGCATGGAAAGGATTAGGAGAATGATAAAAAAAGGGATAAGGAGAACCTTGGCTTTGGTCCTGGCAGGGATCCTTGCGGTCGGGTGCGGTTCCAAGAAGGAGGAGGAAATACCGGAGCGCCTGTCGGGAAGCGCGGTTGAGGTCCAATACAAGGGTGTGGAGTACGAGCCGTATGACACGGAAGTCACGCAGGAGGAGATCCAGGCAAGGCTTGACAGTTTCATCCAGTCACACCCGGTCTACACGGAAATCACGGACCGCGACGATGTGCGGGAAGGCGATACCGTGAATATTGATTACACAGGTTATATGGACGGGGAGGCGTTTGAAAACGGCAGTGCCAAGGGCGCTGATCTGACAATCGGGTCGGGAAGTTTCATCCCGGGCTTTGAAAGTGGCTTAGTCGGCGCGAAGGTCGGCACGACTGTGGAAGTGGAGGCAACCTTTCCGGACCCTTACAAGAACAACCCGGATTTTGCGGGCAAGACGGCGGTTTTTTCCGTGACGGTCAACGCAATCAAGCAAAAAGAGGCGGTGGAGCTTACCGATGAGCTGGTTGCGGCAAACACGGATTATGCGACCGTAGCGGATTACAGGGCATATGTCGAGTCAAGCCTGCGCACCCAAAAGGAAAATTATGCGGAAAACGAAAAAAAGAACAGCATTATGGGCAATCTGGTTGAAAAAACGGAGTTTACCGGCATTGCGCAGGAGGACATAGATTCTTATTATGAGAGTTCGCGGTCGTATTATAACCAGCTTGCGCAGGTATACGAAAGCACTTACGGGTATTCGTTCTCGATGTTCATCCTGTATTTTTTCGGCTGCTCCAGCGAGGAGGAGTATGACCAGCTGCTGCGCACACAGGCGGAGCTTGAGGTCAAGAGGACATTGATTCTTTATTACGTCATTGACAAGGAGAAAATTACGGTGACGGATGAGGAATATGCGGAGGCGTTAGCGCGCTACGCGGAGGAGTATAATATGGAGGCCGGGGAGTTTTCTGCACAGGTTGAAGCTTCCAGGATCCGGCAGCTTGTGCAGCAGGAAAAGGCAGAACAGATTATCTATGACAACGCAGTAGCAACAGGAAAGGAATGACAGGGGAGAAGGTGGCCTGTGTGTCGGCGCTGTTTGGCGCAGGCTGCCAAGGAGAGGAAACGGCGCAGAAATGAGGGAGAGAATGAAAAAGAAATGGTTGGCAGTCTTATTGTGTGGATGCCTGGCGTTTGCGGGCTGTGGCTCGGACGCGGAGGAAGAAGCGTCAAATGACACCGGCGGGCAGCGTGAGAGCGGCGGCCTGATGTCCGGCAACCGCAACAACAATACCGGGGACCCGACCGGTACCCCGACGGCAGCGCCGGATGATGGTGCGGGTGACGGTGGGCAGGGGGATACGGCTTTAGAAGGGCAGTATTGGCATCCGCAGGGGAGCGTTGTGCTCGGCGACTATATCGGTATTACGGTGGACAAGGTGGAGGCGGCAGTCACGGATGAGGATGTGCAGGCGGAACTGGATTATCTTGTAAACCAGCATGTCACGCCGCGCGAGATCACGGACCGCAATATTGTGGAGAAAGGGGATTATGTCTGTGTTGACTATACCCTGATGGTCGGCGGTGAGGAAGAGGACGTGGTAACGGAAGAATACCTGACGGTGGGCGACGGCTATTATGACTTTGAGGACCAGCTGGTCGGATTATATTTAAATGAATCCAAGACAATCGAGTGTGAGATCAATGATTTTGTGTACAGCGAGCATGAAGGGGAGACAGGGACTTACATTGTGCAGATCAAGTCGATCAATGAGCGGGTCGTGCCGGAACTGACGGATGCGTTCATTGCGGAGAATACGGAGTATGGCACCTTGGAAGAATACCGCAAGGATATTTACGACTCGCTCCTTTCGGAAGCGGAACAGGATGCAAAAAGCGAACAGACGTTCGCCGCGTTTGAGAAGATCATGGCAGGGTCCACGTTCTCCGGCTTAAGCGATGCGGATGTCCAGTCTTATGTAGATGGGGTTGTCGAAAATTATGAGCAGAATGCCAGCGCGTGGGGAATGTCGTTTGACCAGCTCCTTTCCCTTTTCATGGGCGTGGAAAAAGATGAATTCCTCAAACTGGCGTGGGAAGACGGCGAGTACGCGGTGAAGCAGTACCTGATCTTAGACGCGGTGATCGAGGATGCGGGCATTACATTGACGGACGAAGAGTATAAGGCGGCACTTGAAACCTTTGCAGCGGAAAATGATTTTGATTCCGCACAGGCGGCCGAGGAATATTACTATAAGGAAGACCTTGTAGAGCAGTTCAGGCGCGATAAGGCATACAATATGATTGTGGATTCCATTGTGGTACAGTAAAGTGTTTTTTAAGATTCCGGGTATTGTAAAAGTACAGTATCCGGAATCTTTTGTTTTAAGCCCCGTATGGGTTCCCATATTGTTTTTTTGCCCTATGGGATATATACAAAAATATTGGAAAAAACACCACAGAAAAGAAAAACAGGGCTTGATTTTTCGGTTTTGGTTTATTATAATAAAATTGGGATACGAAAACGATTTAGCGTTTTAGGGGGATAAAGTATGGTATCAGTAAAAGACATTGCTGCTCGCTGCAAGGTTTCGGTTGCGACAGTCAGTAAGGCATTGAATGGCTATAGCGATATCAGCAAGGAAAAAAGGGATTACATTAACGCGGTGGCGAAGGAGATGGGGTATTTCCCAAATTCTGCGGCAATCGCATTAAAGACAAACCGCACATACAACATCGGCATCCTGTTTTTGGATGCGGCACATAACGGCCTGACGAATGAACACTTTGCCAGGGTGCTTCAGGGGGTGAAGGAGGAGGCCGAGGAGAGGGGGTACGACATCACGTTCATCAGCAACCACATCGGCGGGAGGACGATGACGTACACCGAACATTGCCGTTACCGGGGGGTGGACGGTGTTGTGATCGCGTGCATTGATTTTGATGCGCCGGAAGTGATTGAGCTGGTCAACAGCGGCATCCCGGTCGTGACGATCGACCATGTGTTCCACAATACGACATCCGTGATCTCGGACAATGTCAAGGGGATACAGGACCTGGTGGAATACGCATATGGCATGGGGCACCGGCGGATCGCGTTCATCCACGGCGATGATTCCTCCGTTTCAAGGGACCGCCTGGCAAGTTTTTACCGGACGCTTGACGGGCTTGGGGTGGAGGTCCCGGAGGAATATGTGCTGGTATGCCCGTACCGCGATACGAAGAAGGCGGCGGAGATGACAGTGCAGCTGCTCTCCTGCAAGAAGCCGCCAACCTGTATTCTGTACCCGGATGATTTTACGGCAATCGGCGGGGTCAATGTGATCGAGCAGAGGGGGCTTAAGATCCCGGAGGACATCTCGGTCATGGGCTATGACGGGAACAGCTATGCGCGGGCAATGGAACCGCCGCTTACGACACTTGCACAGGATTCGGAAACGCTCGGGCATTTGGCGGCGGAACATTTGATCCATGCGATTGAAAAACCAAAGACGGCACTTATGGAGCGTGTCGTGGTGGAAGGAAAGGTTTTGATAGGACGCTCCGTTGGGAAAATTTAAGGAAAGAGCCCTGCGCATAAAAAGGCGCAGGGCTTTTTTCGCACACGGGCACCAAAAGGAAGGTTGTCGGTAAAGTTCGCAGTGTCCGGGACAGGCTAGGGAAAAAGGTGATTGAAGAAATTGGGGAAGTGTGGTATAGTGGTTAACAGATTTACTGCTGATCATTGTGGAAACCTTGGGCTTGGAAAGAAAAGAGAATGTATACACGGTATGGAAGGAGCAGGTGGGTCGGATGGATGAGCAGATGGTAAAGGAGTTGGTGGAGGCCGGGATTGATGTGGAAGCGGCAGCAGAACGTTTTATGGGGAATATGGCAGCATTTGTAAAATTTTTGAAAAAATTTCCGGCAGACCCGAATTATGCAAAGCTGGAGGAAGCGGTTGGGAATGATGAACCGGAGAAAGCGCTCTCGGCGGCCCATACCTTAAAAGGTGTTTGCGGGAATCTTTCCATCATACCGCTGCACGGGCTGTTTACAAAGCAGGTGGAGCATATCCGCGCGAATGAGTGGAAGAGGGCGGTGGGCGTGATGAAAGAAATCCGCATGGAATATGAGCGGGTCATTGCCGCCGTGGCGAAATTAGTGTAAAACCATGCTTTGCCGGGAAAGGCATTTTGCACATAAGATAAGGCGGCACCGGGGAAGGGACTGGTGTCATGCAGGGGGGATCATTAGGCAACTGACGCGTTGCACGGATGTTTTTTTGCTGTTGCGATGTGCGGGAATATATTTTGGGTATGGGGAAATGGCAGAAAGGTGTTTCCTTTACACCCGAGGAAGGAAGCAGGGAAAGTTATGAAAATCAGGACAAGATTTGCACCGAGCCCGACCGGGAGGATGCATGTGGGCAATTTGCGCACCGCGCTCTATGAATTTTTGATTGCGAAGCACGAGGGCGGGGATTTTATTTTGAGGATCGAGGATACGGACCAGGAGCGCTATGTGGAGGGCGCGGTGGAAATTATTTACCACACGATGGGGAAAACAGGGCTGGTCCATGACGAGGGACCGGACAAGGATAGGGGTTTCGGGCCATATGTGCAGAGCGAGCGGCAGGCAACGGGGATTTATCTGAAATACGCGAAGGAACTGATCGGGAAGGGGGAGGCATATTACTGCTTCTGCGACAAGGAGCGCCTTGCGGGGCTAAAGAGCGTTGTGTCCGAGGATGAGGACGGCGAGGCGAAGGAAATTACAAAGTACGACAAACACTGCCTGCATCTTAGCAAGGAGGAGATTGAGGCAAACCTGGCAGCAGGCAAACCATACGTCATCCGGCAGAATGTGCCAACGGCCGGCACGACCACTTTTACCGATGCAATTTATGGGTCGATCACCGTGGAGAATGAGGAATTGGACGACATGATCCTGATCAAGTCGGACGGTTTCCCGACCTATAATTTTGCAAATGTCATTGATGACCACCTGATGGGCATCACCCATGTGGTGCGCGGCAATGAGTATCTTTCCTCCACGCCAAAGTACACGAGGCTTTACCATGCCTTTGGCTGGGAGGAGCCGGTCTATGTCCACTGCCCGCTCATCACGAACGAGGAGCACAAAAAACTGGCAAAGCGCAGCGGGCATTCCTCGTTTGAGGATCTTTTGGAGCAGGGTTTTGTGACGGAGGCAATCGTAAATTTCATCGCGCTCCTTGGCTGGAGCCCGGAGGGCAATGAGGAGATTTTTTCGCTGGATGAGCTGATCCGGGAGTTTGATTACCATAAGATCAGCAAATCCCCGGCCGTTTTTGACATGCAGAAACTGCGCTGGATGAATTCGGAATATATCAAGCGCATGGATGACGCGGCGTATTACGAGGCGGCGATGCCGTACATTGACCGCGCGGTGAGCCGGGACTGTGATAAAAAAATGATTGCCGACCTTGTGAAGACCCGCATTGAGACATTCTGCGATATCGCCGGGCTGGTTGATTTCTTTGAGGAATTGCCGGAGTACGGTGTGGAAATGTTCACGCATAAGAAAATGAAGACAAATTCGGAGAATTCCCTTGCAGTGTTAAAAGAACTCCTGCCGCGTTTTGAGGCGCTTGACGATTATTCCGTGGCGGGGATTGAGAACCTTTTGACAGGGTATATCGCGCAGAAGGGCATCAAGAACGGACAGGGATTGTGGCCGGTGCGCACGGCGGTTTCCGGTAAGCAGTCCACGCCGGGCGGGGCGTATGAGATCATGCATATCCTCGGGAAGGAGGAGAGCCTGCGCAGAATCCGTGTGGCGGTGCAGAAGCTTGAGGGAAACCTGGCGTAAACCGAAGGGGGAAACGATGGGCGGCTGCATGGCGCTTTCTTGTGGTGCGGCTGCCCATCGTTTTGGTTTTTTATACTATTTAGGCTGTAAAAACAATGATAGGGGGAGTTATGCAGCAAAACGAAGCACAACAAAAAGCAATTGCGCACCGCACGGGACCGATGATGGTCTTGGCGGGGCCGGGTTCCGGCAAGACAACCGTAATTACGAACCGGGTGAAGGCGCTGGTCGAGGAATGCGGGGTGAAGCCGGAGCGGATCTTGGTCATCACGTTTACGAAGGCGGCGGCATTGGAGATGCGCGAGCGCTTTGAAACATTGATGGGAGGATCCTGTGGGGTCAATTTTGGCACGTTCCATGCCGTCTATTTTAAAATCTTAAAATACGCCTACCATTATGATGCAGGCTGTATCATTAAGGAGGAGGAACGTTACCAGTTTTTCCGCGATTTTATCACAAAACTTGATATGGAAATCGAGGATGAAAAAGAGTTTATCGATGGCATCTTAAGCGAAATCAGCTTGGTCAAGGGGGAACGCGTGGATATTGAGCACTATTATTCCATGAATTGCCCGGAGGATGATTTCAAGAAAATATACCATGCCTACGAGGGGATGCTGCGCAAAACAAACAAGATTGATTTTGATGATATGCTGCTTTTGTGCTATGAACTTCTGACACAGCGGGCGGACATCCTTGCAATGTGGCAGAGTATTTATGAGTACATATTGATCGATGAATTCCAGGATATCAACCGCGTGCAGTATGATATCATACGGCTGCTCGCGCTGCCGCAGAACAACCTTTTTATTGTCGGCGATGATGACCAGAGCATTTACCGTTTCCGTGGGGCAAAACCGGAAATCATGCTGAATTTCCCGGGGGATTACCCGGAATGCGGGCAAGTGCTTTTGGATGTCAATTACCGCTCGGCGGCGGACATCGTTGCGGCGGCGGGCAGGCTGATCGCAGCGAACACGAAACGTTTCCCAAAAAAAATCCGTGCGGTGCACCCGGCAGGGCATGCCGTCCGGCTCTTGGAATACACGGATGTGAAAGCGCAGAACGAGGCAATCGTGCGCGAACTGCTCACATACCATGAAAAAGGCGGGCAGTACCGCGACGTGGCGGTTTTGTACCGGACAAATACGCAGCCGGGTGCATTGGCGGAAAAATTCATGGAATATAATATTCCGTTTTCGATGAAAGATTCGCTGCCGAATCTTTATGAACATTGGCTTGCGAAGGATATCCTGGCGTATATCCGGCTGGCACTCGGCGGGCAGGACCGGGCGCTGTATTTCAGGATTATGAACCGTCCGAAACGATATCTTTCCCGTGAGGCATTTCCGGATTCGGTGGTTGACCTTGGCAAGGTGAAGCAATATTATTACAGCCAGGCGGGCAAAGGTTATGTCTTGGAGCGCATCGCAAAATGGGAGGAAGATTTGCGGCTGATCGCAAAGACAAGCCCTTATGCGGCCATCAGTTATATCCGGCGCGCGGTGGGGTATGATGATTATCTGCGGGAGTACGCGAAACAGCGGCGCATCCATGAGGAAGAGCTTTTTGATATGCTCTCGCAGCTTCAGGAGGCGGCGAGGGAATATGGAACGTTTGCGGATTGGTTCGCGCATATGGAGGAATATCGTGACGAGTTAGTAAAACAGAGCGCTGTAAAAAATGACAGGGCACGGGATGCGGTAACATTCATGACATTCCACGGCTCAAAAGGCCTTGAGTTTCCGGCGGTATATATCGTGGATGCGAACGAGGGGATCACGCCCCACCACAAGGCAGTCGTCAATGAGGACATGGAGGAAGAGCGCCGGATGTTCTACGTGGCGGCGACACGCGCGAAGCAGGCGCTAACCATAACTTACGCGAAGGACCGTTTTAACAAAAAACAGGAAGTTTCGCGGTTTGCCACGGAACTTATCACGGACCGGGCAGTTTTCCGGGAGGGGGTTCCGGTCGTACATAAAAGCTATGGGAAGGGCATTGTTTTACAAAACCGGGACGGGAAGGTTTCGGTGCGGTTTGGCATGGCAGTAAAGACCTTTAATATAGATTATTGCATGAAAAACCAGATTTTGTCTGTGGAAGCAATGACAAGCGGCATGCGTTAATTTTTTTTATATCGCGTGATAGGGATTATGAAAAAAATATTAGGTCTGTAACAATTTTGACAAAAAATCGCGGTAAACTATACAAAAAGGGAGGTTCGCAAAGGATAGAAAAGATTTGATGTAAGCATGGGGATAAAAGGCAGGTTTGCTGGGAGAGGAGGATGCGTTTG